>NZ_JAOEDV010000026.1:0-51539 GCF_029837545.1 Stenotrophomonas sp. GD04024
GCTGCGCACCTTCGGTGCCAGATGGCTGCGGCTGGTATAGACCGCGAAAATGCCGATCGGCGAGGCCTCCCACTCCGGCAGCACGCGCACCAGGCGGCCATCGGCCAGCGCGTCTTCCAGCAGGAAGTCCGGCTGCAGGATCACGCCCATGCCGGCGATCGCCGCTTCGCGCAGCACGTCGCCGTTGTTGGCGTGCAGCAGGCTGCTTACCGCCACCTTCACTTCACCGCCGGGCCCCTGCAGCGGCCAGTGATCGCCAGCGGCCCAGTAGCTGTAGCTCAGGCACGCGTGTGCCGGCAGATCCTGCGGGGTCTGCGGTGTGCCACGCGCCGCCAGGTACGAGGGTGCGGCACACAGGCTTACCCGCGATTGGCCCAGGCGGCGCGCGATCAGCGTCGGCCCGGGCTCGCGGGTGATGCGGATGGCCACGTCGTAGCCTTCCTCGACCATGTCCACCAGCCGGTCGGACAGGGCCAGGTCCAGCTCCACCTGCGGGAAGCGTTCGCGGTAGCTGGCCAGCAAGGGCCCGAGGCGGGCGATGCCCCAGCTGACCGGTGCGTTGATGCGCAGCGTGCCCGACGGTTCCAGCGCCTGCGCGCCGATGCTGGCTTCCAGCGCATCGAATTCGGCCAGCAGGCGCACGCACTGGGCGTAATAGGCCGCGCCGGCGCTGGTCGGGCTGACCCGGCGCGTGGTGCGGTGGAGCAGGCGGGTGGACAGGCGCTTCTCCAGCGCGGCGACCTGGCGGGTCACCCCGGCCGTGGACAGGCCCAGCGCCTGCGCGGCGGCGCTGAAGCCGTTGCGCTCGACCACGGCCACGAACACGCGCATCGCCTCAAGGGTGTCCATTGTTGCGCCTTTTGAAATAAATATGGTCAAACGATCGTATTTATCGGCCCGTGAAGGCGCAATAACCTGTGCCTACTCCCTTCAAGGTGCTTTCCGATGCACACCACGACCGCTCCTGTTTCGCCGCTGGCACCGTACGGCGCCACCCTGCTGCGCCTGGCCTTGGGCGTGCTGTTCCTGGTCCATGCACTGACCAAGCTGCTGGTGTTCACCCCGGCCGGTACGGCGGCGTTCTTCGAGTCGCTGGGCCTGCCCGGCGTGCTCGGTTACCTCACCATCGGCGTCGAACTGGTGATCACCGCCGCGCTGCTGCTGGGCATCTACGCGCGCTGGGTCGGCCTGGTCGGCGTGCCGCTGCTGCTGGGCACCATCGTCACCGTGCATGGCGCCAACGGCTTCGGTTTCGCCAATGCCGGCGGCGGCTGGGAATACCCGGCGTTCTGGGCGCTGGCGCTGGTGGTGCTGTTCCTGGTCGGCGATGGCAAGTGGACCCTGCGTTCGCGCTGATCGCCGCCTGACCCTGCAACTGGAGAATTCCATGTCCCGCCTGCCTTCGTTGTACATCTCGCATGGTTCGCCGATGACTGCCCTGCATCCGGGCCAGGTCGGCGTGCGCCTGGCCGAGCTGGCGCAGGACCTGCCGACGCCGCGCGCCATCGTGATGGCCTCGGCGCACTGGCTGGGCCGGCAGCCGCTGGTCGGTGCGCATCCGCAGCCGCCTACGATCCACGACTTCGGTGGCTTCCCGCGCGCGTTGTTTGAACTGCAGTACCCGGCGCCGGGTGATCCGGCGCTGGCCGAAGAGGTGGCCGACCGCATCGCCGCCGCCGGCCTGCCGGTGGCCCTCGACCCGCAGCGCGGCCTCGATCACGGCGCGTGGGTGCCGCTGCGCTTGCTGCGCCCGCAGGCCGACATCCCGGTGGTGCCGGTGTCGATCCAGCCGCTGCTCGGCCCCGAGCACCAGTTCGCGCTGGGCCGCGCGTTGGCGCCGCTGCGCGAGCAGGGCGTGCTGCTGGTCGGCTCGGGCAGCATCACCCACAACCTGCACGACTGGGGCGACTGCCAGGACGGCAAGGAAGCGCCGTACGTGCGGCCCTTCATCGAGTGGGTCGAGCAGCGCCTGGCCACCGATGATCGCCAGGCCCTGTTCGACTACCGCAGGCAGGCGCCGTTCGCCGAACGCGCGCACCCGACCGACGAGCACCTGTTGCCGCTGTTCTTCGCGATGGGCGCGGCGGGCGAGGGCGGCTTCGGTGCCCAGCGCATCGATGCCGGTATCGATGCCGGATTCCTGGCCATGGACCTGTATCGCTTCGACGGGGCATGAGCCGGGGCTGACGCGCGACGGCCGCGTTGGTCGCGGCCGCGGCGGCGTGTGGTAGTTTTTCCCGGGTTTCCGGCGCTGGCTCCCGAGCCTCCCCGCGCGCCGCTTCCTGGAAGAAGCATGCATACCATCGAAGTCGTCCTGGCGATGCTGGTGGCCGTTGTCGCCAGCGGCTACCTGGTTCGTGTCCTGCCGTTCTCGTTGCCGCTGCCACTGGTGCAGATCGGCCTGGGCGCGGTGATCGCCGGGGTGTTCAACCGCGGCCACGCGCTGGAGCCGGAAGTGTTCTTCCTGCTGTTCCTGCCGCCGCTGCTGTTCCTCGATGGCTGGCGCATTCCCAAGCAGGGCCTGTTCCGCGACAAGGGCGCGATCCTCGAACTGGCCTTCGGCCTGGTGGTGTTCACCGTCATCGGCGCCGGGTTCCTGATCCACTGGCTGATCCCGGTGATGCCGCTGGCGGTGTGCTTCGCGCTGGCGGCGATCGTGTCGCCCACCGATCCGGTGGCGGTCGGTGCGATCGCCTCCAAGGCGCCGATTCCCAAGCGCCTGATGCACATCCTGGAAGGCGAGTCGCTGCTCAACGATGCGTCCGGCCTGGTCTGCTTCCGCTTTGCGGTGGCGGCGGTGATGACCGGCACGTTCTCGCTGGCCACCGCCTCGCTGACCTTCGTGTGGGTGGCGGTGGCCGGCCTGGCGGTGGGCGTGGCGGTCACCCTGGGCGTATCGACCTTCCAGCGCTGGCTGTGGCGCCGCTTCGGCGAAGAGCCGGGCGCGGCGATGCTGGTCAACCTGCTGATCCCCTTCGCCGCCTACCTGCTGGCCGAAGAGATCCATGCGTCGGGCATCCTCGCCGCGGTCGCCGCCGGTATCGCGATGAGCTACGTGGAGCTGACCGGCCGCGTCTCCGGCAGCATGCGCGTGCAGCGTGCCGGGGTCTGGAACATGCTGCAGTTCAGCTTCAACGGCATCATGTTCGTGCTGCTGGGCGAGCAGCTGCCGGGCATCGTCGAGCGCGCCACCACCACCATGAACGAGAGCGGCCACCAGAGCGCATGGTGGCTGCTGGTGTACGTGGTGGTGATCAACCTGGCCCTGGTCGTGCTGCGCCTGCTGTGGGTGTGGCTGTCGCTGCGCTGGAACCTGCTGCGCGCACGGCGCCGCGGCCTGGAGCGGGGCGAGGCGCCGAACTGGCGCATCGTGGTCGCGACCTCGGTGGCCGGCGTGCGCGGTGCGATCACCCTGGCCGGTGTGCTGACCCTGCCGCTGTTCCTGCCCGATGGCAGCGCGTTCCCGGCCCGCGACCTGGTGATCTTCCTGGCCGCGTCGGTGATCCTGTTCTCGCTGCTGGGCGCCAGCATCGCGCTGCCCCAGCTGTTGAAGGGCCTGCAGCTGCCGGCCGATTCGGGCGAACGCAAGGAAGAGGACCTGGCACGCCGGCTGTCGTCGAAGGCGGCGCTGGCCGGGGTCGAACGCATGCGCCAGCAGATGGTGATGAACCAGAACACCGAGAACGTGCAGCTGTACAACGACGCCGCTTCGCGGGTGAGCCTGCTGTACCAGCGGCACCTGGAAAAGGACAGTGACGGCCCCGACGTGGACCCGGACAAGGTACGCCGCATGGAACAGGGCTATCGCCAGCTGCGCAGCGCCGGCCTCAATGCCGAGCGCGAGGAACTGTTCCGGCTGACCCGGCGCGGGGTGATCTCCGACGAGATCTCACGGCGCCTGATCCGCAACCTGGACCTGCTGGAATCGCGCAAGCGCGAATGACCCTGAAATGTAGAGTCGAGCCATGCTCGACTGCTCTTCTGGTGCAAAGAGCAGTCGAGCATGGCTCGACTCTACAAGATCCGGTTACTCCGGCTTCGTTTCCAGGAAATACGCCTCGACCTTGCCCTTGACCTTGATGGTCATCGGGTTGCCGCGGCGGTCGCGGGCCTTGCCGGCCTGCACGCGGATCCAGCCTTCGCTGACCGAGTATTCCTCGACGTTGTCGCGCTCGACGTCGTTGAAACGCACGCCGACGCCGCGCTCCAGCGCCTGCGCATCATGGAAGGGGCTGGCCGGATTGATCGCCAGGTGGTCGGGAGGGGTATCGCTCATCGCTTCATTCACAGTGACGGCCACCAAGGCCGGCTTCAGTGGCACAGGATAAACCGTAGAATGCCGGCCTGCCCCAGAGGAAGTTCCGCCATGCCCGACAACAGCGACTATTTCGACTTCGAGGAAGACATCCACGACTTCGACGAGGAGGGCTTCGAGGCGCGGGTCTGGAACCTGCTGGTGCTGATCAACCCGGGCGATGAGGAGCTGGCGCTGCAGCAGTTCAACCGCTGGCGCGAGCAGCTGGCCGAGGACGGCCAGCCGCTGGAAGCGGACAGCGACTGGCTGCCGGCGCTGTTCACGGCCATCGCCTGGCAGTCCGGTTTCGAGGTGGAACGCGACGACCTGGAATCGCTGCAGTCGGCAGTGAACGAGCTGTCGGCGCGCTTCAACCTGCAGCTGGACTGGGGTGGCGACCTCGACGACGAGGACTTCGCCGAAGGCCTGGACGGCGTGCAGCTGATGTCCACCGCCTTCGACCGCCTGCGCGAGCACAACTACACGCTGTGGAGCGTGGATGCTGGCAGCGACGGCTTCAGCGGCGTGATGGCGCTGACCCGCGACGATGACGCGATGTTGGCGCTGTGCTCGCTGCTGAACGTGGAAATCCGGCTGGGCAGCGACCCGTTCTGAGCGGGGGAGGTGGGGGCGGAGCCCGCCCATGGGTGGATGCCAACCTTGGTCGGCATGCCCTGTGCCTGATGTGCGGACCAAGGTCCGCACCCACCACAGCAAGTGGTAGCCACCAACGCAGCCTACGGCCGGTACTGCGCCCGGGCGTTGGCGATCACTGCCTTGACCAGTTCGCGGTCGGCGTGCCGGGAAATGGCCCGTGCACCGAGCGCGATCGCCTGCGCGCGCAGCTCTGCTGTGACATCGTAGTGGGCGCCGCTGGCCTTGTTCTGGAAGGCCCGCGGCGGAATGCCGAGCTGCGCCGCCATCGCGTGCAGCTCGGCCAGGGTGTCGGCCATCAGGTGCGCCCAGCGCTGACCGCGCCAGGGATGCACCGCGTCATCGACGTAGACCGTCACCGCCGCGGCCGGTTCAGGCCTGCGGCTTGCTGTCGCTGTCAGCGGCCGGGGTGGCCTCGGCGTCGGCAGCAGCGGCTTCGGCCACGTCGCCTTCAGCGGCTGCGTCTTCCTCGCCTTCGGCGTCTTCCTCGCCCTCGGCGGCTTCGACGCCCTCGAACTCGGCGACCAGCTTGCCCAGGTACTCGTCAGCGGTCTGGCCGGACTCTTCGGCCAGGGTGTCCAGCAGCTTCTGCAGCAGCTCGGAGTATTCCAGGTTGACCTTGCGGCCTTCCTTCTCCTGCACGTTGGCCAGGTGCTTGAGCATGGCCAGCATCGGCACCGGGTTTTCGGCATTGCCCATGGTCTGGCCGCCGATGGCCAGCAGCCACTCGCGGCCCTGCAGGCCGATGGCGGCGACCACCTGGCCGTCTTCGCTGGTCAGCACGGCGTGGTTCTGCACCTGCTGCTGGGCGTTCAGACGGAGGAACGGGCGCTTGCCCTGCTGCTTCTTGCGCTTGTCGCGCTTGGCCTTGGAGTTCTGGGACATGAGGTGGGGTCACCTGGATACGGAAAGACCGCCATTGTAGCGGGTGCTGCAGGGTGCGCTCGCCGGCCATGGCTTGGGTGGGTGCGGACCCTGGTCCGCACCCACAGATTACTTTGCCGGCCCCTGCGCAGCCTGCACATCCGGGTCGGCGCTGGGTGCCGACAACCCTACCTGCGGGCCGGCCCCGGCCAGCGCGGCGGCTTCGGCCGCCTGGGTCATCACCACGATGCTGATGCGGCGGTTGATCGGGTTCTGCGGGTCGGCCTTGTCGAACAGCACCGACGAGGACAGGCCGACCACGCGGGTGATCTTGCTGTCCTCCAGGCCACCATCGATCAGCGCGCGCCGTGCGGCGTTGGCGCGGTCGGCGCTCAGTTCCCAGTTGCCGTAGCCGCGGGCGGCCGAATAGGCGGTGATGTCGGTATGCCCGGTCAGGCTGATCCGGTTCGGCACGTGGTTCAGGTACTCGGCCAGCTCGTGCAGGATCTGCTGCGTGTACGGCTTCAGCGTGGCGCTGCCGAGGTCGAACATCGGCCGGTTCTGCTTGTCCACGATCTGGATGCGCAGGCCTTCCGGGGTCAGGTCCAGCAGCAGCTGGTCCTTGAACGGCTCCAGCGCCTGGCTCCTGCTGATCGCTTCCTGCAATTCCTTCATCAGCTGCTCGAGCTGCTGCTTGTCGCGCTGCTGCTGGTCCACCGGCTGCGGCACCGCCTCCTTCTGGTTCTGGAAGGGATCGTTGCTGTTGCCGCGGGAAACGTCGGTGGCACCGCCGAGCTTGATCATCGAGGTGCTGGCACCGCCCGGGCCGGCCATGCCGGGGGCGGGCGTGGCGCTCTTGCCGCTCAGCGGGCTGGGATTGCGGAAGTACTCGGAAATGGCCGCGCGCTCGGGCTTGCTGGTGCTGGCCATCAGCCACAGCACCAGGAAGAAGGCCATCATCGCGGTCACGAAGTCGGCATAGGCGACCTTCCACGAGCCGCCGTGGTGGGCGGCGTGGCCGGCCTTCTTGACCCGGCGGACGATGACGGTGGGCTTGGTCTCGGCCATGGCTTACTTGACCGTCTTCAGGTGCTGCTCGAAATCGGAGAAGGCCGGGCGCACGTTCGACGGCAGCGTCTTGCGGGCGAACTCCAGCGCGATCTTCGGGTTGTAGCCGCGCAGGCAGGCCAGCAGGGCGGTCTTCACCGACTCGTAGATGCGGCTGTCCTGCTCGGCACGGGCTTCCATCGCCGCCGCCATCGGGCCGACGAAGCCGTAGCCCAGCAGGATGCCGAGGAAGGTGCCGACCAGCGCGCCGGCCACGTGGCCGCCGACCTCGACGATGTCACCGCCGATCGAGCCCATGGTGATGACGATGCCCAGCACTGCGGCGACGATGCCGAAACCGGGCAGTCCGTCGGCGACCTTGGTCAGCACCTGCGACGGCGCCATGGCCTCGGCATGGTGCTTTTCCAGCTCCAGTTCCAGCAGCGGTTCCAGCTCGTGCGGCTCGATGTTGCTGCCGATCATCAGGCGCAGGCAGTCGGTGATGAAGTCGATCAGGTGGTGGTCGGCCTGCACCTTGGGGTAGTTGCCGAACAGCGCGCTCTCGGCCGGACGCTCGACATGGTCTTCCAGCGCCATGAAGCCTTCGCGGCGCGCCTTGTTGAGCAGTTCGTACAGCAGGCTGAGCACATCGATGTAGTCCTGCTGCTTGTAACGCGGGCCCTTGAACACGCCGACCATGGCCTGCAGGGTCTGCTTGACCGTCTTGGCCGGGGTGCCGACCAGGAACGCGCCCAGTGCGGCACCGCCGATGATGACCAGCTCGTAGGGTTGCCACAGCGCCCCCAGCCGACCGTGTGCGCCGAGGTAGCCGCCCAGCACGCTGATGATGACGACCAGGAATCCAACGATGATGAGCATGGCGCGACGCAAGGAGCGGGGATATCTCCTTGTCGGCCCTTCACCTGGTTTTCTGAAGAGGGAATTCTGTGAAATCGGTCGGCGGGGTGTTTCAGCCCGCCACACCGGCCTCCGCACCGCCACGCCGCAGCGGATCAGGCCACGGCTCGCCATTGCCGGTGAATGAAAGTGAGACCGAGTTCAGGCAGTGGCGTTCGTAGGTGGGCGGCGGACCGTCCGGGAACACATGGCCCAGATGGCTGCCACAGCGGGCGCAGGTGATCTCGGTGCGGACCATGCCGTGGCTGGTATCGCGGATTTCGCGCACATGCGCCGGGTCGAACGGGGCGAAGAAGCTGGGCCAGCCGGTGCCGGAATCGAACTTGGTGCTGGAGCGGAACAGCGGCAGCGCACACAGCCGGCAGCAGTAGACACCCTCGCGCTTGTTGTCGAGGAAGACTCCGCAGAACGGCGCTTCGGTGCCGTGCTGCAGCAGCACGCGGCGCTCCTCGCTGCTGAGGCCGGCAATCAGCGCCTCGGTCTGGGTGGCGGTGGGGGGCGTCAGGTCGAAGGCAGTCATGCCGGCTCTCCGTGGGTGGTGGCCTGGGGATGCCTGCGGAAATGGGGGTGGCGGCCCGGCCTTGCAAGTGTGATGGCCGTTCATGGGCGGCACACAGGCGCAGGCGCAAGGTGAACGCGATCCACGCCGGAGCGTGCCATGAAACCGACCCTTCCCCTGCTGCTGATCGCCCTGCTGCCCGCGCTGGCGCTGGCCCAGGTGCCGACTGCCGATCCGACCGCCACCCGCACCACCACCACCGTGGCCCCCGCGCCGGTGGTACCGCCGCCGCAAGCGGCCCGCCCGCAGCCCCAGGTGCTGCCGTCACCGCAGCCGGCGCAACCGATCAAATCCACCGGTCCGGCCCGGATTGCACCCACCCCGGCGCCGAAGCCGGCCGACAAGGTCTACGACCGCAATGGACGCATCGTCCCCGGTGTGCGCCCGGCCGGTCCGAACCGCGTGTTCGATTCGCGCACCGGCCGCTATTACGACAGCGTGCCGCAGGGCGACGGCCAGCAGATCCGCTAGCGCCGGCCTGAACGCACGAAAACATCCGCGCGCGGATCACTGCTTTTTCGCCTGCGATTAACCGTCCCGGGACCACTTTGGCGGTGCGCCGGCATCCCGTCGTCGCATGTCCTTCGTCCATTGGATCGCGATCATGAAAAACCAGCAGAACCGTCATCCCGGCAAGGAACCGCAGGGCCGCAACCCGCAGCAACAGCAGCAGCAACAACAGCAGATGGAACCGCAGCAGTCGCACAAGGGCGGCAAGCAGCAGGAGCAGCGCTCGCAGAAGCACCCTCAGCAGCGCTGACGGGCCCGGGGTCGGATCCCGCATTGCGGGCTCTGGCCCCAACCGCGTTGAGCCCTCAGTCCGGAATCGGCAGGCTCAGCGTCTCCTTTACTTCCTCCATCACGATGTAGCTCTTCGATTCACGCACATGCGGCAAGGTCAGCAACGTGCTGCCGAGCAGCTTGCGATAGGAGGCCATCTCGCTGATCCGCGCCTTCAGCAGGTAATCGAAGTCGCCCGACACCAGGTGGCACTCCAGCACGTTGGGCAGTTTCAGCGCCGCGCGCCGAAACTCCTCGAAGATGTCGCCGGACTTGTAGGCCAGGCTGATCTCCACGAACACCAGCAGGCTGGCCTTCACCGCCGCCGGGTCGAGGTGGGCGTGGTAGCCGGTGATCACTGCTTCGCGCTCGAGCCGGCGCACGCGCTCGGTGCACGGGGTGGTCGACAGCCCGACCCGCTCACCCAGCTCGGTGAAGGAAATGCGGCCCTCGGCCTGCAGGATGCGCAGGATCTTGCGGTCGATCTTGTCCAGTTCGCGGGTACGGGTGGCCATGGTCGTCAACCTTGGGGAATGAATTGCAGGAGAACATCCTGCCGGTTGATTTCAAATCAGGCAAATCAACTGGTATCGGCTGTCTATACTTCCCCAATTATGGTCCCGGCACGCTCCAGTGCAGGGAATGATCGGGTTGGAGAAGTCCCATGCGAGTCCTAGTTCTCGGCAGCGGCGTGATCGGCACCACCAGTGCCTGGTACCTGCGACAGGCCGGGTTTGAAGTCACGGTCATCGACCGCCAACCCGGTCCGGCGCTGGAAACCAGCTTCGCCAATGCCGGGCAGCTGTCGTTCGGCTACACCTCGCCGTGGGCCGCCCCGGGCGTGCCGAAGAAGGCCATCGGCTGGCTGTTCGAGAAGCACGCGCCGCTGGCGATCAAGCCGGGCATGGACCTGGCCCAGTACCGCTGGCTGTGGCAGATGCTGCGCAACTGCACACACGAGCGCTATGCGATCAACAAGGCGCGCATGGTGCGCATGTCCGAGTACAGCCGCGACTGCCTGAACGAGCTGCGCGCGCAGGTCGGCATCGAGTTTGAGGGCCGTGACCTGGGCACCACCCAGCTGTTCCGCACCCAGCAGCAGCTGGATGCCTCGGCGCAGGACATCGAGATCCTGGCCCAGTACGGCGTGCCGTACGAGGTGCTGGACCGCGCCGGCATCATCCAGGCCGAACCGGCCCTGGCCCATGTCGATGGCCTGGTCGGCGCGCTGCGCCTGCCGCGTGACCAGACCGGCGACTGCCAGCTGTTCACCCGCCGCCTGGCGCAGATGTGCGTGGATGCCGGCGTCGAGTTCCGTTTCGACCAGGACATCACCGGCCTGGAGTTCGATGGCGACCGCATCAGCGGCGTGCGCATCGGCGGCACGCTGGAAACCGCCGACCGCTTCGTGGTCGCACTGGGCAGCTACTCGCCGGCGCTGGTCGCACCGCTGGGCATGCGCCTGCCGGTGTACCCGCTGAAGGGCTACTCGCTGACCCTGCCGATCACCGATCCGGCGATGGCGCCCACCTCGACCATCCTTGATGAGAGCTACAAGGTGGCGGTGACCCGTTTCGACGACCGCATCCGCGTTGGTGGCATGGCCGAGGTTGCAGGCTTCGACCTGTCGCTGTCGCAGCGCCGCCGCGAGACCCTGGAGCTGGTGGTCAGCGATCTGTACCCGAAGGGCGGCGACCTGTCGCGCGCGCAGTTCTGGACCGGCCTGCGCCCGGCCACGCCGGATGGCACGCCGGTGATCGGCGCCACGCCGTTCCGCAACCTGTACCTCAATACCGGCCACGGCACCCTGGGCTGGACCATGGCCTGCGGCTCGGGCCGTTACCTGGCCGACCTGATGAGCGCGCGCCAGCCGCAGATCAGCACCGAAGGCCTGGATATTTTCCGCTACGGCCAGTACGGTCACGCCCCGCAACACGAGAACCGCACATGCGTCCTGCCCGCGCGCTGATCGATCTGGGCGCCCTGCGCAGCAACTACCGGCTCGCCCGTGAACTGGGCGGTGGCAAGGCCCTGGCGATCATCAAGGCCGATGCCTATGGCCACGGTGCGGTGCGCTGTGCACAGGCGCTGGAAGGCGAGGCCGATGGTTTCGGCGTGGCCACCATCGAAGAGGCGCTGGAACTGCGCCAGGCCGGCATCCGTGCGCCGATCCTGCTGCTGGAAGGCATCTTCGAGCCCAGCGACATGGCGTTGGTGGCCGAGCACGATTTCTGGTTCGCGGTGGGCGCATCGTGGCAGCTGGAGGCATTGGCTGCCTTCGACAGCCCGCGCCCGCTGACGGTGTGGCTGAAGCTGGATAGCGGCATGCATCGCCTGGGCCTGGACGTGGACAGCTTCCGCGCCGCGCATGCACGCCTGTCGGCACTGCCGCAGGTCGAGCGCATCGTGCTGATGACCCACCTGGCGCGTGCCGACGAGCTGGACAGCGAACGCACCCACGAACAGGCCGCGACCTTCGCCCGCGCCATCGACGGCCTGGAAGGCGAGACCAGCGTGTGCAATTCGCCGGCGCTGCTCGGTTGGCCGGATGTGCGCAGCGACTGGGTGCGCCCGGGCCTGATGCTGTACGGCGCCAACCCGCTGCCGGAGGCTTCGGAGATCACTGCGCGGCTGCGCCCGGTGATGACCATGCAGTCGAAGGTGATCGCCGAGCGCTGGATCGAGGCCGGCGAGCCGGTGGGCTATGGCGCCCGCTTCGTGGCGAAGTCGCGCACCCGCGTGGGTGTGGTCGCGCTGGGTTACGCCGACGGGTATCCGCAGTTCGCCCCGAACGGCACCCCGGTGCTGATCGACGGCCAGCCCGGTGGCCTGATCGGGCGCGTGTCGATGGACATGTTGACCGTGGACCTGACCGCGCATCCGCAGGCAGGGATCGGTAGTGTCGTGGAACTGTGGGGTACCGCGCCGACGTTGTCTGAACTGGCACCGCGCTGTGGCGTAAGTGCCTATCAGCTGCCCTGTGCGGTCAAGCGCGTGGCGCGCGTATATCAGGACTGAGGTGCTGCCGGCCAGCGGCCGGCACTACCTGGACGCCTGGCGTCCACGGCTCTGGTAGCGGCCGACCTTGGTCGGCGCGGTGAATGCGTGTCGACCAAGGTCGACACCTACCGGGTCGAACGACCTCGACGCTCGGCTCTGGTAGCCGCCGACCTTGGTCGGCGCCTACAGGTGCGTCGCGCGGCGCGGAATTACCGCGCTGCGGTCGCCTGGCTGGTCAGCTGACGCTTCACCCAATCATCGATCAGGCGCTTCTCGTAACGCAGCGGATCGCTTTCGCTCCTCAGCCCCAGGTTGTGCAGGTAGCCGCTGTCGCTCAGCTTGGCTTCGCCCTCATCGACGATGCGGCCGCTGGCATCCTTCAGCGTGTACTGCAGGGTGATCCGCGGCGGATAGATGTCGCGCATGATCCGGATGTCGCTGCCGCGCGGGCCGTGCCAGGGCTCATAGTCGCCAGCACGCTTGATGTCGACCAGGGTCACGTCCAGGGTCTGCCCGGACTGCAGCGGCTTGGCCGCCGTGGTCTGCACGTAGCGGGCCAGCTGCTGCACCCAGTCGCCACGTTCGGCTTCGAAGCGGTTGGTGCTGCGGCGGATTTCGGTGAAACCGGCCGGATCGTCCCACTTCACGCTGACCGGGCCATCGGCCTGCAGCGCGCGTGGGGCCTGCGGATCGGTGACGGTACGCGGCGCGGCGTTCGCGGCGCCGGCCATGAGGGCGCCTGCCAGCAGCAGGGCGGTGGCCAATGTGCGGTTCATGACGGTCTCCTGCGCCCCATCGTTGGGGACGGTTCTGTCTATCTATGGATCGAGTGTGATCCCGCTTCCGGGCCACCGCAACGGCCGATTGCGTCATGCGCAAGAGCGGTTGCCGCCAATTCATCGTCGTCAACCCTGACTGACGGCGCTTGACGCTGTGAATACGCTCTCTGGAAGATGCTGTGTTTCCAATCCGGCCCGTCCAGACGCCCTTGTCCACACTGCCGCCCCTAGTGGAGCGCCCACCGTTGATGGTGCCGGCGCCCGAACCCGACCTGCATCATGGCGTGCTTGAGCGCATCAACGCCGGCTTCTGCGTGATCCAGGTGCTGTTCGAGGGCGATCGTGCGGTCGACTATCGCTTCATCGAGGTCAACGACGCCTTCGAGCGACACACCGGGCTGAAGGACGCGCGCGGCCAGCGCATGTCGGTGCTCGAGCCCAATCATGAGCAGGACTGGTTCCGCATCTACGGCGAGGTCGCCCGCAGCGGCCGTCCGGCGCAGTTCGAGATGGAAGCGCGCGCGTTGGGCCGTTCGTTCGCGGTCGATGCGGTGCGCGTGGGCCGTCCCGGCGAAGACAAGGTCGGCATCCTGTTCTTCGACATCACCGCGCGCAAGCAGATGGAAGTGGAACTGGGCGAGAGCGAAGCCCGCTTCAGCGCGCTGGCCGATGGCCTGCCGATGCCGGTGTGGGTGCTGGACGAGCGCGGCCACGCCCGTTTCGTCAACAGTGCCTTCAGTGAGTTCTTCGGTGGTGACGAGACGCGCGTGCCGGAAGACGTGTGGCGCGGCCTGGTCCATCCCGATGACGCCTCGGTGTTCGAGTACGAACTGCAGGAGGCACTGAAGGCGCAGCGTTCCATGCATGCCCTGGTGCGTGCGCGCCGTGCCGATGGCCAGTGGCGCTGGCTGGAGATGAACGCCCGGCCGCGCTTCTCGCGCATGGGACGCTTCATCGGCCTGGCCGGCAGCAGCCCGGACGTGACCGAACGCCGCGAGATCGAGCTGGCCCGCGAGGAGCTGCTGCAGTCCGAGCGCGCCGCGCGCAGTGCCGCGGAAAACATGGCGCGGCTGAAGGACGAATTCCTGGCCACGCTTTCGCACGAGCTGCGCACGCCGCTGACCACCATCCTGGGCTGGAGCGAGTTGCTGCTGCAGCGCGTGGACAACACCAGCCCGCTGTTCAAGGGCCTGAACGTGATCGCCAACAGCGCCGGCGCGCAGAAGCGGCTGATCTCGGACATGCTCGACCTCAGCAGCATGCTGCTGGGCAAGGTGCAGCTGGAAGTGGAAGTGCTGGACCTCAATCTGCTGCTTGGCGAAGCCATCGGCGCGCAGGAACTGGTGGCCGAAGGCAAGGCGCTGGACGTTCACCTGCAACTGCCCGAGCAGCCCAGCCTGGTGCTGGGCGATGCCACCCGCCTGCAGCAGGTGCTGTGGAACCTGCTCTCCAATGCCATCAAGTTCACCCCGGCCGAAGGCCGCATCGACCTGCAGCTGCAGGCCGACGGCAACCACTGGGTGATCACCGTGCATGACACCGGCGACGGTATCGCGCCTGAATTCCTCAATCACCTGTTCAGCCGTTTCCGCCAGGCCGATGGCACCACCACGCGCCGTCACGGTGGCCTGGGCCTGGGCCTGGCGATCGTGCAGCAGCTGGTCGAGCTGCATGGCGGCACCGTGACCGCCGCCAGCGAAGGCCACGGCCACGGCGCCACCTTCACCGTGCGGCTGCCGCAGCACATTCCGGATGCCGAGCGCCGTCCACTGCGCGAAGTGATCAGCGGGCCGATCCTGGAGCCGGTGATCGTCGAGCCGTATCCGCTGCGCGGCATGCACGTGCTGGCGGTGGAAGACCAGCCGGAAGTGCTGGAGTACCTGCGGCGCATGCTGGAAGAGCAGGGCGCCAGTGTCTCTGCGGCCAGTTCGGCCGGCGAGGCGCTGGCGCTGCTGGCCGATACCGGCCACCTGCAGTTCCACGTGATGCTGACCGACATCGGCATGCCGGGCATGGATGGCTATGGCCTGGTGCGCACGCTGCGCGAGGACATGGGCGTGGATGCGGCGACCCTGCCGGCGGTGGCGGTGACCGCGCTGGCGCGCGCCGATGACCGCCGCCGCGCGCTGGCATCGGGCTTCCAGGAACACGTGGCCAAGCCCTATTCGGTGGCGCAGCTGGTGGCCGCCGTACGCAAGGTGCAGGTGCCGCGCGCAGACAGCGCGCTGCACTGAGCATTCACGGCCGATCGGCGACCCTGCATGCAGGAGGTCGCCGATGTCCCGCATAGCTCCCCGCATCCATACCGATCCGGCGCAGATCGCGCGCCTGGAAGCCCTGTTGCCACATCTGGAAGGTGAAACGCAGGTGCAGCTGACCCTGCATGACGGTCGCCGCCTGCTGGGTACCGTGGCGGTGAAACCCACGCTCCAGCAGTACCGCAACGATGCGGGCGATGAAGGCAGCAATGGCCAGCTGCGCCTGGATGACTACGACACGCCGGTGCAGCAGCACCACGTCTGGCTGGATGAGATCGCCAGCGTCGACCGCCTGCCACCCAGGGCGCCCTGATCCGATGTAGCGCCGAGTCCTCGCGCGGCGCTACCGCCCGAGCGCGGGCTCGGGCGCTACTCGGGCGCTACAGGGGGATCAATGCTCGAACAGCGTGGGCGTCGCCTCGAAGCGGCGCGCATAGGCGCGTTCTTCCGCGACCCGGGCCACCTCATCGTCGGCCAGGTCGGGCGCGCCGTACACCGCATAGGCCACGCTGCCGTCGGCGCCATGGCCGACCTGGTGCAGCCGGTAGCGCGAGTGGCCGCCGCCGGTGTCCTCGGGGTAGTGCACGGGCGGATGGCTGCCTTCCAGGTCCATTTCACTGTTGTCGACCACGCCACCGACGAACAAGGCTCGCATGCAGGTTCTCCTGGGTTTGCGGGGGAGCCTCTACCCTGAACGTTTCAATGTTGCTGGCACATCAAGGCCCCGTTGGGGTTTCGCAAAGTGGCCCGCCGGGGCCGGACCGGCCAAGCCGGTACAATGGACGGCCCTCACGCTTGAAGTACCCGCGCCGATGGCCTCCAGCGACGACGCTCCCCTGCAGACCCTGTTCCTGCCGTTCTCCCAAGGCGCCCTGCGCTGGCCGGAGGGCCCGGTGGCCTTCCTGCGTGCCCGCGACGGCTGGCCGTTGCGCGAAGCGGCCGGCCACCGCGAGGTGCACTGCGAGCAGAGCTTCGCCCCGTTCGCGCAGCCGTTGCAGCAGGCCGCCGGCTGGACCGTCAGCGGCCAGCTGGATGACGTGGCCGGCAAGGGCCGCTACCCGCTGGTGCTGGTGCTGCCGCCGCGCCAGCGCGAAGAGGCCCGTGCGCTGTTCGCCCGCGCGCTGGCGCTGGTAGCCGACGGCGGTCGCATCGTGGCCTGCCAGTCCAACAACGAAGGCGCACGCTCCGGCGAGGGCGACCTCAAGCAGCTGACCGGCCTCGGCGGCAGCCTGACCAAGAACCACTGCCGCGTGTACTGGACCGCGCCGATGCAGGGCCAGCACGATGCTGACCTGGTCAAGCGCTGGTCGGCACTGGACGCGGTGCGCCCGATCGTCGGCGGCCGTTTCCTCAGCCGCCCGGGCGTGTTCGCCTGGGACCGCATCGATCCGGCCTCGGCATTGCTGGCCGAGCACCTGCCGGCCGACCTGGCCGGGCGTGCCGCCGACCTCGGTGCCGGCTACGGCTACCTGTCGCGCGAGCTGCTGGAGCGTTGCCCGAAGATCACCGCGCTGGACCTGTACGAGGCCGAGCAGCGCGCGCTGGCACTGGCCGAGCTGAACCTGGCACCACCGCCGCGCCCGCTGCCGCTGCGCTTCCTGTGGCAGGACGTCACCGCCGGCATCGAGCCGGGCTACGACGTGATCATCAGCAACCCGCCGTTCCACACGCCCTCGCGCGCCGATCGCCCGGACATCGGCCAGCGCTTCATCGCCGTGGCCGCGCAGGCGCTGCGCCCGGGCGGACGCCTGTACGTAGTGGCCAACCGCCACCTGCCCTACGAGCACACCCTCAACGACAGCTTCGGCGCGGTGCGCGTGATTGCCGAGCGCGACGGTTTCAAGCTGGTGGAAGCGGTGAAGGGGAAGGGCAAGTGAAGCTGGTCAAGCTCATCGCCAACCTGGGCTATGGCAGCCGCAAGCAGGTGCAGTGGATGTTCCGCGAAGGCCGCGTTACCGACGCCGACGGCGAGGTGCTGTACGCCGACGACCAGGTGCCGCACGAGGCGATCCGGGTTGATGGCGAGCCGCTGGACCCGCCGGTGGGCCTGTCGATCGCGCTGCACAAGCCGGCCGGCTACACCTGCTCGACCAAGGACACCGGCCGCCTGATCTACGACCTGCTGCCGCCGCGCTTCCGCGACCGCGACCCGGTGCTGTCCACGGTCGGCCGCCTCGACCGCGATACCAGTGGCCTGCTGCTGCTGACCGACGATGGTGGCCTGCTGCACCGGATCATTTCGCCGAAGTCGAAGCTGCCCAAGGTCTACGAAGTGGAACTGAGCGACGACCTGCGCGGCGATGAAGTGGCCCTGTTCGCCAGCGGCACGCTGATGCTGGAGTCCGAGAAGACGCCCCTGCTGCCGGCTGAACTCGAGGTGCTGGACGCGCGCCGCGCGCGCCTGGTGCTGCACGAAGGCCGCTACCATCAGGTGCGCCGCATGTTCGCCGCCACCGGCAACCACGTGCAGGCCCTGCACCGCAGCCGCGTTGGCGGGCTGGACCTGCAGGGGCTGGACGAAGGGCAATGGCGGCAGCTCACCTCCACCGACCTGGATACGCTGTTCGCTCCATGACCACTATCGCTGCGCTGCCGTTCCTGCCCGACGCCGTCATCTTCGACATGGACGGCCTGATGATCGACAGCGAGCGGGTCGCGCTGGCCTGCTGGAGCGAGGCCGCCGACGAATTCGGACTGGGCCTGGACAAGGCAGTGTTCCTGCGCATGGTTGGCCTCGGCGATCGTGACACGCACGCACTGCTGCGCGCGCAGGGCATCGAAGACAGCGTGATCGAAGCGGTCGCGGCACGCTGCCATGACCTGTATGAAGCACGCACGCAGACCGGCCTGCCGCTGCGGCCGGGCATCCTGGAGCTGCTGGAACTGCTGAAGGCGCACGCGGTTCCGCGCGCGGTGGCGACCACCACGCGGCAGCCGCGCGCCAACCGCAAGCTGGCCGCGGCGGGCCTGCTGCCCTACTTCGATGCGGTGATCACCAGTGGCGACGTGGCGCGGCCGAAGCCGGCGCCGGATATCTACCTGTTGGCTGCACAGCGGCTGGGTCAGGCGCCGGAGCGCTGCCTGGCGCTGGAGGACTCACCGGCCGGTACGCGCGCCGCATTGGCGGCCGGCATGACCGTGATCCAGGTGCCGGACCTGGTGCACCCGGACGAAGAGTTGCGCGCACTGGGCCATCGCATCGTCGGCTCGCTGGTGGACGCGCACGCACTGCTGCTGCCGCTTCTGCCAAGGTAACGGTAGGTGCCAACCTTGGTTGGCACACTTCACCGCTCTGGTGGATGCCAACCTTGGTTGACACACCCCAATGCCCCGGTGGGTGCCGACCGTTGGTCGGCACACCTTCCCCTCACACCCGCCCGAACACCAGCGCGGCGTTGGTGCCACCGAAGCCGAAGCTGTTGGACATCACCGTATCCAGCCTCTGCTCGCGGCTTTCGCGCAGGATCGGGAAGCTCTCCACCTTCGGGTCCAGCTCGGCGATGTTGGCTGAACCGGCAACGAAACCATCGCGCATCATCAGCAGGCAGTAGATCGCCTCGTGCACGCTGGCCGCGCCCAGCGAATGGCCGGACAGTGCCTTGGTCGAGGACAGCGGCGGCACCGCATCGCCGAACACTTCGCGGATCGCGTTGAGCTCGGTGACGTCGCCCAGCGGGGTCGAGGTGCCGTGGGTGTTGAGGTAGTCCAGCGGGCGATCGATGCCCTGCAGCGCCATCTTCATGCAGCGCACGGCGCCTTCGCCGGACGGCGCCACCATGTCGGCACCGTCGGAGGTCACGCCGTAGCCGATCAGTTCGGCATGGATGTGCGCACCGCGTGCGACGGCGTGGTCGTAGTCCTCCAGCACCAGCATGCCGCCGCCACCGGCGATGACGAAGCCGTCGCGATCCTTGTCGTATGGGCGCGAGGCGCTGGCCGGGGTTTCGTTGAAGCTGGTCGACAGGGCACCCATCGCGTCGAACATCACGCTCATCGACCAGTGCAGGTCTTCGCCGCCGCCGGCAAACATGATGTCCTGCGCGCCGTGGCGGATCATGTCCGCGGCCGCGCCGATGCAGTGCGCCGAGGTCGCGCAGGCGGCCGACAGCGAGTAGCTGACGCCCTTGATCTGGTAGGCGGTGGCCAGGCAGGCCGAGACCGTCGAGCACATCGTGCGCGGCACCATGTACGGGCCGACCTTGCGCACGCCACGTTCGCGCAGCAGGTCGACCGCGCCGATCTGCCATTCGCTGGAGCCGCCACCGGAGCCGGCGATCAGGCCGGTGCGCAGGTTGCTGACCTGCTCGGGGCTGAGCCCGGCATCGGCGATGGCATCGCGCATGGACAGGTAGGCAAAGGCCGCCGCATCGCTCATGAAGCGCTTCTGCTTGCGGTCGATCAGCGCGTCCAGGTCGAGGTCGACACGGCCGCCGACCTGGCTGCGCAGCCCGGCTTCGGCGTGGTCGGCCAGCGTGGTGATGCCCGAACGGCCTTCGCGCAGCGCGGCCGAGACGGTATCCAGATCATTGCCGAGGCAGGACGTGATGCCCATGCCGGTGATGACGACGCGACGCATCAGAAGCTCCCGGTTTCGGTGAACAAGCCGACGCGCAGGTCGCGCGCGCTGTAGATTTCGCGGTCATCCACGTACATGCGGGCGTCCGACTGGGCCATCACCAGCTTGCGGTTGATGACCCGGCTGATATCGATCTCGTAGCGCACGAGCTTGGCATCCGGCAGCACCTGGCCGGTGAACTTCACTTCACCGCAGCCCAGCGCGCGGCCCTTGCCGGGGGCGCCCAGCCAGGTCAGGAAGAAGCCGGTCAGCTGCCACATGGCATCCAGGCCCAGGCAGCCGGGCATCACCGGGTCGCCGATGAAATGGCAGCCGAAGAACCACAGGTCCGGGCGGATATCCAGTTCGGCGCGTACCATGCCTTTGCCATGCGGTCCGCCGTCCTCGCGGATTTCGGTGATGCGGTCGAACATCAGCATCGGATCGTTGGGCAGACGGCCGGCGGCGGCGCCGAACAGTTCACCGCGTGCGCTGGCCAGCAGCTGGTCGCGGTTGAACGCGTGGAGACGAGTCATGGAAAGCGCAATCCTGGAAGCGAAAACGAGGCAACAATCCGTCGAGGATGCACGACGGTTGCAGCGGGAATCAAACCGCCGCACCGTACGCGTGCGTAGTGTTTTCCGCCCAGATCGCGCATCCCGTTGATGCACAACGACCATACTTCGCCGTCTGGACCGGTACGGTACGGGTATGATGTCGGCCAACCATGAACGCACTGCGCAAGATCATCCACGTCGACATGGACGCCTTCTACGCGTCGGTGGAGCAGCGCGACGATCCGTCACTGCGTGGCAAGCCGGTGGTCGTGGCATGGCGCGGCGCCCGATCGGTGGTGTGTGCGGCCTCCTACGAAGCCCGCGTGTTCGGCGTGCGCTCGGCGATGCCGGCGCTGCGTGCCGAACGCCTGTGTCCGGATGCGATCTTCGTGCCGCCGGACTTCTCGCGTTACAAGGCGGTGTCACGCCAGGTGCGCGAGATCTTCCTGCGCCATACCGATCTGGTCGAGCCGCTGTCGCTGGACGAGGCCTACCTGGACGTGACCGAGCCGAAGAGCGGCATCGAACTGGCCACCGACATTGCCCGCACCATCCGCACGCAGATCCGTGAAGAAACCCAGCTGACCGCTTCAGCCGGGATCGCGCCGAACAAGTTCCTGGCCAAGATCGCATCGGACTGGCGCAAGCCCGACGGCCAGTTCGTGATTCCACCGCAGCGTGTGGACGCGTTCCTGCTGCCGCTGCCGGTGAACCGGGTGCCCGGCGTGGGCAAGGTGATGGAAGGCAAGCTGGCCGCGCGCGGCATCGTCACCTGTGGTGACCTGCGGCAGTGGGCGCTGGTTGATCTGGAAGAGGCGTTCGGCAGCTTCGGCCGCAGCCTGTACAACCGCGCACGCGGTGTGGACGAGCGGCCGGTGGAACCGGACCAGCAGGTGCAGTCGATTTCTTCGGAGGACACCTTCGCCGAAGACCTGCTGCTGGAGGACCTGAGCGAGGCGATCGTGCAGCTGGCGGAGAAGACCTGGCATGCCACCCGCAAGACCGAGCGCGTCGGCCACACCGTGGTGCTGAAGCTGAAGACCGCGCAGTTCCGCATCCTTACCCGCAGCTTCACCCCGGAGCGCCCGCCGGAATCGATGGAAGAACTGCGCGACATCGCCCTGGCCCTGCGCGCCCGCGTCGACCTGCCGGCCGAAACCCGCTACCGCCTGGTGGGTGTCGGCCTGGGCGGTTTCCGCGAGAAAGAGCCGGTGGTGCAGGGCGAATTGTTCGAGCACGGAACGAACGATTCTGAAGGCAATTGATCGTTCGCCGTCGAACATTTCGATTCCGCAACGAACGGCAGTCGAGCATGGCTCGACTCTACAAAAAGCTACAGATCGCAGAGAACTGTCGAAGGCGGGGTGGGTGCGGTTGAGGGGGCGTGAGCCGCATGGATGCGGCGACCGAGCTTACATGGACGTACTTGCAGCGGCCCCCGCCACCGGACCTACCCCGCCCACCCTCAGGAAACCAGCTTCTGCTCCGGCTGTTGCCGGCCAGCGGCCGGCACTACCGCGGGTGCAGGGCGCAGCCCTGCAAAAGAAAACCCCCTACCTCATGGCCACTGCATCTCGCCCTTGGCCACCTTCGCACTCAGCTCCAGCGACTCCACTCCGGCCAGCTTCGGATAGCGCGCCTGCATCGCCTTCACCAGCGCCGCGCTGTCCCTGGCCTTTGCCGTCTCGGCATCGAAGGCGCGGATGTAATCTGCGGTGAAGCGCAGTGCACTGGCATCCAGCGCCGCACCGGGGGCGTAGTGTCCTGGCACCACCACTTTCGGCTTCAGTGCCTGCAGGCGCTGCAGGGTCTGCAGCCAGTCGGCGTGTGATTGCGGCGTCTGCGTATCGGCCATCCACACATGCTCGCCCGCCACTACCGGAATGCCGCCGACGATCGCGCGCAGCGACGGCACCCACAGCACGCTGCGGTCCGGGGTCGGGCCATCCAGGCCGATCAGCGGCAGGCGCTGGCCTTCCAGCTGCAGCGCGTCTTCCTCCAGCACCTGCGGCACCACGATGCGCGCGGGGACATCGGCCCCCATCTTCGGTCCCCAGTAGGCCAGCTTGCCGGCCTGGGTCTGCTGGATGTGGGCGACGGTCTGCGCGGTGGCGACGATGCGCGCCTGCGGGAACGCATCCTGCAGCGTGGCCAGGCCGAAGTAATAGTCCGGGTCGCCGTGGCTGATGTAGATCGTGGTCAGCTGCTTGCCACTGGCGCGGACCAGGTCCACCAGCCTGCGCGCGTCGCTGGCGCCGAACTGCGCATCAACCAGCATCGCGTCATGGCGGCCTTCAATCAGCACCGAGGACACCGAGAACATCGCCTGCGGGCCGGGATGGAAGGTACGCAGGTGCAGCTGGGTTTTCGCCGCCATGGACGGCGACGCGGCGGCCGGTGCGGCCAGCAGCGGGGCACTGGTGAAACTGGCGGCCAGGGCGAGGGGGAGCAGCAGGGCAGCGGTACGCATGGGGATGTCCTTGTGGGGATATCGTGCCGAGCATCGGCTCGGCGCTACAGGTGGGTAGCGCCAGGCCATGCCCGGCGAACGGGCAGGCCCGCGCACGCCATGATCAATACGCCGCAGTGATGATCTGCTTCGGGTACTTGTGTGCTTCCAGCTCGGCGACGAAGGCTGCGCCATAGTCGGCGTAGCTGATGCGGCTGTGGCCGCTGGCATCGGCGAGGAATGCTTTGGGCTGCACGCGGTACTGGCCACGCTCTTCGCCCGGGCCGATTTCGGCGGCCGGCGAGAAGAAGGTCCAGTCCAGCTCCTCCACCGCCTGCAGGCGCTTGAAGGCTTCGCGATGGGCCAGCGCGTACGGCTTGTAGGCCTCCGGGAAGTTCGGGGTATCCACCAGCTGCACGCCGGGGGCGACTTCCAGGCTGCCGGCGCCGCCGACCACCACCAGGCGCGGCACACCGGCCTTGCGCGCGGCGGCAGCCAGCTGTGCGGCCACCTCGCCGACGCGGCCGATGTCATCGCCCGGGCGCGGGCCGTAGGCGCTGGCCAGCACGTCGTGGCCGGCGATGGCGGCAACCAGCGCATCCGGGTCATCCAGCGAAGCGATCACCGGATGCGCGCCGGCCAGCTCGGCCGGAAGATCCTGCGCGCTGCGCACGATGACGGTGAGTTCGTGGCCGTGGGCCAGCGCGTGGCGGGCGATCTGGCGGCCGATGTTGCCGGTGGAACCAACGAGGGCGATCTTCATGGCAGGACTCCGTGGGGCGGTGTGGGGTGGGAATGGGGCCACTCTAGGCCGCTGCAGTCGCTCGAAAAACAGCGTATAACGCGCTTGTTTGTTGCATGGATCGAGCATATGGACCGATTGACCGCCATGACCGTGTTCGTCGAGGTGGCCGAGCGCGGAAGCCTGACCGCGGCCGCCGAGGTGCTGGACATGTCCCGGGCGATGGTCAGCCGCTACCTGGCCGAGGTCGAAGGCTGGCTGGGGGCGCGCCTGCTGCACCGGACCACCCGCCGGGTCAGCCTGACCGGTCCGGGCGAGGCGGCGTTGGCGCGCTTCCGGCAGATGCTGGAGATCGGTGAGGCGCTGCAGGGCGAGCTCGCCAGCGATGATCCCGAGCCGCACGGCACGCTGCGGGTGACCGCCAGCGTGTCGTTCGGGCAGAGCCATCTGGCGCGTGCAGTGGCCGGTTTCGTCGCGCGCCACCCGGCGGCGCGCATCGAGCTGCTGCTGGTCGACCGCACGGTGAACCTGGTGGAAGAGCGGGTGGACCTGGCGGTGCGTATCGCGCGGCAGATCGACCCCAGCCTGATCGCGCGGCGGCTGGCCACCTGCCGCTCGGTGCTGTGCGCGACGCCCTCCTACCTGCAGGCGCACGGCACGCCGACCGCCCCCGAGCACCTGGCCAGGCACAACTGCCTGACCCACCACTACGTCGGCAAGAGCCTGTGGCAGCTGCACCGCGACGGCCGTTCGTTGTCGGTGGCGGTGGGCGGCAACATCAGCGCCAACGAGGCCTCCCTGCTGCTGGAGGCGGTGCGTGCCGGTGCCGGCATCGCGATGCTGCCGACCTACCAGGTGGCGCCGCTGCTGCGCAGTGGCGAGTTGATCGAACTGCTGCCGGAATTCAGCCTGGACGAACTCGGCATTCATGCCGTGTACGCATCACGGCGCCAGCAGCCCGCTATCATGCGGCGATTCCTGGACTTCCTGGGCGAGTGTTTCGCCAGCCCGGCCTTCCAGGACCTGGATTGGCGCCCGCCGGGCAAGGAGAACACATGAACCATGGACAGGCCCTGATCGATCACAACCGTGCTGCCTGGGACCGCCAGGCCAGCGAGGTGCGCGAATGGTCGCGCCCGGTTGAAAGCTCAACCATCGCCGCCGCGCGCGAAGGGCGCTGGCAGGTGCATCTGACGCCGCGTGCACTGCCGCTGGACTGGCTGGGCGATGTGCGCGGCCGCCGCATCCTGTGCCTGGCATCGGGCGGGGGCCAGCAGGCACCGGTGCTGGCCGCGGCCGGCGCTGATGTCACCGTGTTCGACCTGTCCGACGGGCAGCTGGAACAGGACCGCCAGGTCGCGGCGCGTGATGGCCTGCAGCTGCGCACGGTGCAGGGCGACATGCGCGACCTGCACGTATTCGCCAACGACAGTTTCGATGTGGTGTTCCAGCCGATCTCCAACCTGTACGTACCCGACGTGCGCCCGGTGTGGGGCGAGTGCCATCGCGTGCTCGCGCGCGACGGCATGCTGATGGCCAGCTTCTACAACCCGATACTGTTTGTCGGCGCGCGCGATCCGCAGCTGGATGCGCAGGGCTTGATCCGGCCGCAGTACGCCATTCCCTATTCGGATCTGGAAGACCTGGCGCCGGTCGAGCGTGAGGCGAAGCTGGCGCGCGGCGATGCGCTCACCTTCGGCCACAGCCTGACCGAACTGATCGGTGGCCAGCTCGACGCCGGCTTCGTCATCGATCGCTTCATGGAAGACTGGCAGCCGCAGCCGCGCTTCTTGATTGATCGCTACCTGCCCACCTTCCTGGCCACCCGCGCGCGCAGGATCGGCTGAGGCGGGCCTGCAAAAAGAAGGGCGACGTACAATGGACGGCCCCACGTTGCACAGGTGCCGTCCCTTGTCGTATCCCTATCCGCTGGTCGTGTTCGACCTCGACGGCACGCTGGTCGACAGCGCGTCCGATATCGCCGAAGCACTGAACCGCACGCTGGAAGACATCGGTGTGGCGCGCGTGCCGCAAACCACGGTGCTGGGCTGGATCGGCGATGGTGTGCGTCGCCTGGTGGAGCAGGCCGTGCATGCCGCCGGCCGCGAGGTCGATCTGGCCGCGGTGATGCCGGTGTTCATGGTGCACTACCGGGAATGCCTGCTGCGCAGCCCACGCCTGTTCGATGGCGTTGCCGACGCATTGGCACAGCTGCGTGCGCGCAACGTGCCGCTGGCGATCTGCACCAACAAGCCCGAAGCGCTGGTGCCTCCGCTGCTGCAGCACCTGGGCATCGGTGATGCGTTCGCGCTGGTGCTGGGCGGCGACTCGCTGCCGCAGCGCAAGCCCAGTGGTGAACCGCTGCGCCACATCGCTGCGCACTTCGGGTTGCCGGTAGATGCCTGCCTGATGGTCGGTGATTCGCTCACCGACTATCGCGCCGCTGAAGAGGCCGGCATGCCGATCGCGCTGGTGCGCTACGGCTATCCGCGTGGCCTGGATCTGGCCTCCGCACATGCGGTGGCCGTGATCGACGACCTGCGTGAGTTGCCGGGGTTGCAGCGCTGATGCAGCGGGTAGTGCCGGCCGCTGGCCGGCAATCCGGGGCGCTCTGCCGGAGGTCATGATGCTGCCGGCCAGCGGCCGGCACTACCATGACCGTTGCGGTCATTTCGGCTGGTAACGCACGCTCAGCTGGTACTCGCGGCCGGGCTGGTTGTACCACGCCACGGTCTCGTACCTGCGGTCGAACACGTTGGCCGCACGCGCCAGCAGCGACCACGACGGCGTCAGCGCGTACTCGGCACGCAAGTCCAGCGTGCCGTAGCCGCCGACCTTCACCGAGTTGCCGGCGTTGTCATAGCGCTTGCCCGCGCCCTGCACGGTCAGGCCGGCGCGGAAATCGCCGAAGCGGCGATCGATGTCCAGGCGCGCGGTCTGCTGCGCGCGGCGCGGCAGCCAGTTGTCGAACTGGGTGCTGCCGCGGGTGCGGTTGCGCGGGTTGGTGTAGCTCAGCTGCGCGTTGATATCGAAGCCGGCCAGCAGCACGCCACCGGTCAGCTCGGCGCCACGGATACGCGCCTTCTCCACCTGCTGCATCTTCATCGTGAGCGCATCGTAGGTGATCAGGTCATCGATGCGGGTCTCGTACACGTCCAGGCCCCAGTGCCAGCCCTGGCCCTGCTGTGAAACGCCAAGGTTGGCGCTCTTGGACTTCTCCGGCTTCAACGTCGGCACGCCGCTCCACGGGTCGTACAGGTCGCTGAAGGTCGGCGCCTTGAACGCGGTGCCGTAGCTGGCGTTGACGCGCAGGCCGTGGTCCAGTTGCATCGCCCAGCCAACGCTGCCGGTGGCGTGGTTGCCGAACTGCTGGTTGTCGTCGTTGCGTGCGCTGGCCTGCAGCTGGTGGCGGCCGAAGCGGCCCTGGTACTGCACGAACACGCCGGTGTTGCGGCGGCTGTCAACGAGGTAGCCCGCGCTGCTGCCATCCAGGTTGTCTTCGCTCCAGTCCACGCCGGCGCTCAGCAGCTGGCCTTCGGCCAGGCCGAAATCGCCTTGCAGCGAGGCGCTGTCGCGGTGGGTCTGCGCGCTGCCGCGTGCGCCGAAGTCGCCGAAGTTGTCCGACTCGTTGTCGCTGCGGCCGACGTTGGCAGTGAACGCCACGCGTTCGGAGGGGGTGTAGCGCACCTTGCCGGCCAGCACCTGCTGGCGGGTTTCGGAGTAGTTGTAGTAGCCGTCGTAGTGGTTCCTGCCGTCGGCGCGCAGCGCGCTGCCTTCCACGTTCCACTGGTCGTTGAAGGTGTAGCCGCCACGCAGGCTCTTGGACAGGTTGCGGTAGCCGTCGCGGTCGTGTTCGTCGGCAAAGCAACCGGCAGTGAACACCGAGGAAGAGCCGCGGCAGGCATCGATGCCATCGGAATGCTGGTAGGCGATGTCGGCGCCAAACCAGCCGCGTTCGGTCCCGCCACCAATGCCACCGCTGGCCTCGCGCAGGCCGTTGCTGCCACCGCCGAGCTGGAAGTGCGGGGCGAAGTCACCGGCGCTGCGGCGGGTGAAGATCTGGATCACGCCACCGATGGCATCGGCGCCATACAGGCTGGACTGCGGTCCGCGCACGATCTCCACGCGCTCGATCTGCGCCAGCGGCAGGTCCTGGTACATGGCCAGGCCGAGGTCGGCGCTGTTGATGCGCACGCCGTCGACCAGCACCACGGTGTGGCCGGAGTTGGTGCCGCGCAGGAACAGCGAGCTCTGCTTGCCAAGTCCGCCGGCGTTGGTCAGGTTGATGCCGGCGCGGCCGCGCAGCAGTTCCTGCAGCGAGGTGGCCTGGCTGGATTCGATCTGCGCGCGGTCGATGACCTGGGCCGGCGCGATGCTGTCCTGCAGGGCGATCGGCGTGCGGGTGGCGGTGACCAGCACCTGGTCGAGCGCGGTGGTGTCATCGGCGGCCTGCGCCAGCGTGGGCAGCGTGGCCAGTACGGCCAGGGTGAGCATTCGGGTCTGCAGCTTCATCGGGGGGACTCCAGGTGCCACGCACGCCCGCGCAGCGAAGGGGAGGAGTCGCGAAGCCAGGCACGCGCCGATGCCACGGCCGACGCCGTGCTCATCCAGCGCCATGCCCACCGCATCGCGACCTGAGGCTTCCGGGCCGGTCTCCGGGCTTGCCGCCGAGTGGCGCGAGGCCACCGTCCAGGCGCCTTCCCATGCGCGTGGCACAGTGGCGTTGTTGCCTGGAACTGACGTGCTTACCGTTGCGGGGGCAGCGCCGGCCTGGCGTTGAATCACGCGTCACCGGCTTCCCGTTTCAACCTGCCGGCCAAGGCCGCAGGTCACCTGGAAGTGCGCGCAGTCTACGCCATCCCCGGCAGCCGTAGGGTCGAGCTTGCTCGACTGCCTTTGCTGTGCCCTTAGAATGGTCCCTCGATCCCGTGGTGCCGTTGCCGATGTCCGCCCGTTTTCCGCTGTTCCCGCGTTGCCTGTACGGGGCGCACGCATGATCCTCGACCTGGTCCGCCATGCCGGCAACGGTCGCGATGAGTTCCTCGATGGCCGCACCGATCCACCGCAGCTGGCGCCGCTGCCACAGGAACTGGTCGACGCCTACGCCGCACAGCCGTGGGAGCGGGTGATCAGTTCGCCGCGGCTGCGCTCGCTGCATACGGCGATGGCGCTGGCCACTGCACGCGGCCTGGATGTGGAGGCGGACGAAGAGTGGGAAGAACTGGATTTCGGTGATTGGGACGGGCAGTCCCTGTTCGATCTGCCGGAAGACGCGCTGGCGGCGTTCCATGCCGACCCGCACGCGTTCCCGCCACCGAACGGCGAGAGCTGGGGCCATTTCGAGCGGCGCATCGCACGCGCGCTGGATCGCCTGCTTGATGACGATGACCCGCTGCCGACACTGGTGGTCAGCCACGGTGGCCCGCTGCGCATGGTGCTGTCGCAGGTGTGCGGCCTGCCGATGTCGCTGTGCTGGGCGCTGCGCATCGACCACGGCACGCGCCTGCGGGTGCGGCTGGAGCGCGGTGACGCGGGCCTGGTGGGCGAACTGCTGGAACTGCAGCAGCCCTGAGCGCACCCGCCGGGCATGGCCCGGCGCTACCGATCCCGCATCACAGTGGTAGTGCCGGCCGCTGGCCGGCATCCCCAGGAACGCGGAGGGCTCAATCCTCGTCGGCGCTCTCGGAGACGCTGTCTTCAGCGTCATCGTCGGCATCGAAGCGTTGCTCATGCACCGGGCCCGAAGCCGGGCCGGCTGCCTTCAATGGATGCGCGGCGATGCGTGCTTCGTAGTCCTGCACCAGCGCTTCGCGCTGCGCCTCGCTCAGTTCCTGCCAGTGGCAGTCCAGCAATGCGCCTTCCAGCGAGTACAGCAGGTTCAGGCTGGGCTTGAAGCCCGCCCGCTTGACCTTGACGAAGGCGCCGACCGCACCGATCGCGACCAGCTCCTCGCGGCTGCGCAGGCCGACCTGGCGCAGCCACGCCGCACTCTTGGGGCCGATGTTGCGCAGCTTCGGTGCGCTCATCCCAGGGCCTCGACGAACACGCGGGCGATGGCTTCCAGCCCGGCCTGGTCCTCGGCATCGAAGCGGCCAACCTTCGGGCTGTCGATGTCGAACACGCCGATCAGCTCATCACCGCGCAGCAGTGGCACCACCAGCTCCGAGCGCGAGGCCGAGTCGCAGGCGATGTGGCCGGGGAAGGCATCGACGTCGTCCACGCGCTGGGTCACGCGCTGGCTGGCGGCCGCGCCGCACACGCCCTTGTCCAGCGGGATGCGCACGCAGGCGGGCAGGCCCTGGAACGGGCCGACCACCAGTTCCTTGCCGTCGTAGAGATAGAAGCCGACCCAGTTCAGGTCGGGCAGGGCGTGATAGACCAGTGCGGAGAGGTTGGCCGCGTTGGCGATGCGGTCGGACTCGGCGTAGACCAGGCCACGGGCCTGTTCCAGCAGCTGGGCGTATTGTTCCGGCTTGCTGCCGGTGAGCGAGGCATTGGCGAACATGCCCGCAGTCTAGCAAGCGTGCGCGGCCGGCGATAATGCACGCTCTGTTGCCCTGCTGGAGCCCATCGATGCCGTTGCCCGCCACGCTGCCACCTGCCCTGTTCGTCACCGGTACCGACACCGAGATCGGCAAGACCGCGGTCAGCACCGCGCTGCTGCACACGCTGCGCCGCCGTGGCCTGCGCGCGGTCGGCATGAAGCCGGTGGCCAGCGGCAGCGAGGATCTGGGGCAGGGCCTGCGCAACGAAGACGCGCTGGCCCTGCAGGCGGCCAGCTGGCCGGTACCGGACTATGCCGACCTGAACCCGTATGCGCTGCGGCAGCCGCTGGCACCGGAGCTGGCCGCTGCCGAAGATGGCGTGCAGGTGGAGCTGGCGCCGATCGTGGCCGCGTTCGCGCGCCTGCGTGCGCAGGCCGATGTCGTGGTGGTGGAGGGCGTTGGCGGCTGGTTGGCGCCGGTCTCGGCCACGCTGGACCAGCTGGACCTGGTGCGCGCGCTGCAGTTGCCGGTGCTGCTGGTGGTGGGCATGCGGCTGGGCTGCGTCAACCACGCGCGGCTGACCGCGCAGTCGCTGCAGGCCAGCGGTGTGGCGTGCCTGGGCTGGGTCGGCAATCACATCGACCCGGCGATGCAGCGCCAGGACGAGAACATCGCCACGTTGAGGCAGCGCCTGCCGATGCCGTGCTGGGGACGGCTGCCGCACCTGCCGGGGGCAAATGGCGAAGCGCTGGCCGCGCACCTGTAGTGCCGGCCGCTGGCCGGCAATCCCGGGATCGCTGGGTGGATGCAGTTGCCGGCCAGCGGCCGGCACTACCGCGTTGCAGCCGCCAGCTCGCGCGCGATCGCACCCAGTCGCTCCACCGCACCGATGAAGCGCGCATCCAGGGTCTGGCAGCACGACAGCCGCAGGCAATGCCGGTAGCGGGCGCCGCGCGAATAGACCTGGCCGGGCATGAACACGATGTCTTCCTGCAGCGCATGCTCGAACAGTTCGCGCGTGTCCACGCCCGGCAGTTCCAGCCACAGCAGGAAACCGCCCTGCGGCTCGGTGGCGCGGGTGCCCGCCGGGAAGTGCTCGGCCACCAGCTGGCGCAGCCGTCCCACCTGCTCGCGATACAGGCGACGCATGCGGTGCAGGTGGTGCTCGTAGCTGCCCGCCTCCAGGTAGGCTGCCACCGCATCGCCGAGGAGTTGCGGTTCGCCGCCGGTGGACTGGAACTTCAGCAGCGCGATGCGTTCGGCGAAGCGGCCACCCTCCAGCCAGCCGATGCGATAGTCCGGGGCCAGGGTCTTGGAGAAACCACCGACCACCATCACCCATCCGTCGCGATCGAAGGCCTTGAGCAGGGGCGCGGGCGGTTCGCAGAACTGCAGCTCGGCATACACCGCATCTTCGATCAGCGGCAGCTGGCGTGCATTGACCAGTTCGGCCAGTCGCTGCTTGGCGGATGTGGGCATGGTGCAGCCCAGCGGGTTGTGCACGGTCGGCATCACCACCAGCGCGGCCAGCGCCGTGTGTTCGAGCAGGGCCTCCAGGGCATCGACATCCAGCCCCTGCTGCGGGTGGGTGGGCAATTCGATGGCCTGCAGGCCGAGGGTGGCCAGCAGGGGATACAGGTTGAAGTAGGAGGGCGCCTCGATGCCGACCGCATCGCCGGACCGGGTGACGGCACGCAGCGCCAGCTGCAGCGCTTCCATCGCGCCATGGGTCAGCAGCAGGCGGTCGCTGTGGGTGTGCAGGCCCATGCGCGGGCCGCGGCGCACGATCTGTGCCAGCAGCCGCGGCGAGCCATTCGGGCGCGCATAGGTTTCCACCGTCTGCTGGCCATGACGCAGCACCTGTGCAGTGTGCCGGGCAAGCTGCGCCCCGGGATAGAACTGGCGACCACGGGGGCCGGCGAAGGCCAGGTCGATCACGCCGGGTCGGCGCTGTGCCTCCAGCACACGGGCCATCAGCGCCTGCTGCAGCGGCGCGGTGGGCGCCGACGGCGTATCGCGCAACGAACGTTCGGGCACCGACAGGCGCGGTGCGACCTCGAAGCCGGCCTTGGGCCGTGGAATCACCAGGCCGGCATCTTCCAGCTGGCGATAGGCCGCGATCACGGTGTTCAGGCTGAGCCTGCGCTGCAGCGCCATCTGCCGCAGCGAGGGCAGGCGGCTGCCAACGGGAAGGCGACCGCCGTGGATGGCCTCGGCCAGTTCATCGGACAGCCGCTGGTAGCGGGGAGGGATCATCGCGCTCTGGTCATCTGTATCCATCGAAGTTCCCGCCAACTGGAGCTGTACCCCTGACGTTGGCGAGCCTAGCATGTCGTTGTCGGACGGGCCTGATCGGGGCGCGGCCGATACTTCCCAAGCGCACGGCGGGATCGCCGTGCGTCTTTTTTCGGTAGTGCCGGGAACTGCTTGCCCAGCGCCGCCAGCTTCGGTGCGTCGTAGTAGCGGATGTAGGCCGCCTGCGGGTAGTTCGTCATGTAGTTCTGGTGATAGCTCTCGGCCGGGTAGAAGCGCTGGCCGCTGCCCAGCTGGGTGACGATCGGTGCGCGGTAGCTGCCGGCCTGGCCGAGCTGGGCGATGTAGGCGCGGCTGGCGGCTTGCTGGCGCGCGTCGTCGCTGAAGATCGCCGACCGGTACTGGCTGCCGTGGTCCGGCCCCTGGCGGTTGAGCTGGGTCGGGTCGTGCACCACCGAGAAGAACACCTGCATCAGCTGCCCGTAGCTGACCTGGCGCGGATCGTAGTCGATCTTCACCGCTTCGGCGTGACCGGTCTGGCCGCTGCTGACCCGCTCATAGTGTGCGTTGGCGGCGCTGCCACCGATGTAGCCGGACACCGCATTGCTCACGCCCTTGACGTGCTGGAACACGCCCTGCACGCCCCAGAAGCAGCCGCCGGCAAACACCACGCTGGCGTGAGTGGCGTCATCGCGGAACGCCGCATCGCCGGTGGGTACCGGCAGCGCCTTGGCCTGCGCGCTGGCTTCGACCGGTGCGGCGATCGCGCCGTGGTCGACCAGCAGCACGCCGGCGATCAATGCGGTGGCTACAAGACCGGCAACACCTGCAGCAATACCCTGTTCAAAGGAGAGTTTCATCGTGTCCTCCCGGTTCAACCAAAGGTGAAGGCGTAGGCCTGCACGCCCGCATCGAGGAATTCGATCTCGAAGCGGTGCGGGCCGACCGTGCCGCGCTGGCGCACCAGCTGGAACAGGCGGTGTTCGTTGACCACGCCACTGCCATCGGCGCCGACGTCACTGCCGGCATCGGTGGCGGGCAGTGGCTTGCCGTCCAGCCACACGCGGAAGCGCACCGGCTTGCCGTCCTGGCCCGGTGCCAGCACCAGGTGCAGGTCGCGCGCATGGAACTGGAAGGCGATGCGGCCGCCGGCGCGCTGCAGTTGCGCGGCTTCGTCGGTGATCGTCCACTGCCCGGACAGGCCCCACTGGTTCAGCGCCAGGGCGGTGGGCAGCGTGTAGTCGAACGCGGTGTCGCTGCGTTGCCCGCCGGGCGAGGCGAACTGTTCGGCACGGGCGTGGCCCAGGTAGGTTTCCGGCGAGCGCAGGTTGCCCATGTCGGCCTGCGCGGCAACGCCCTGCAGGTCGGCCGCGGCGGGATCGGCTGGCGGCGGAAGGTGGGTCTGGCCGGCTTCGGTCAGCAGCCGGCGGATCACCTGTTCCGAGCGCGCGTAGTTGCCTTCGCCGAACTGGTGGCCGCGGATGTTGCCCTGCGCATCGACGAAGTACTGCGCCGGCCAGTAGCGGTTGTTGAACGCACGCCAGATCGTGTACTGGTTGTCCAGCGCCACCGGGTACTCGACCTTCAGCTGCTGCACCGCCTTCATCACATTGCGTGGGTCACGCTCGAAGGCGAACTCCGGCGTGTGCACGCCGATCACCACCAGGCCGTGGTCGCGGTAGCGGCGCTCCCATTCGTGCACGAACGGCATCGCGCGCAGGCAGTTGATGCAGGAGTATGTCCAGAAGTCGACCAGCACCACCTTGCCGCGCAGCTGCTGGGCGGTCAACGGCGGGCTGTTGAGCCAGCCGGTGGCGCCATCCAGCGCGGGCAGGGTGCCCTCCACCGGCAGCGGTGCATCGGCACCGGCATTGGCGCCGGCCATCATCATCGGCGGTGCCGCCGGTTGTGCGCCGGGTACCGCGTCCAGCAGGCCCTGCTCGATGTGCGCGGTGCTGACCGTGGACAGGCGGGTCAGCAGGCCGGTGTCCCAGCCGAGGCCGATCGCCACGACGGCCAGCAGCGCGGCCACGCCCAGCACCTTGCGCAGCACATCACCCACGCCGAGCCGCGCCTGCATCGCGCGGAACACCCGGCCGCCGATCCATACCGCCAGCGCCAGCGCGGTGATCGCGCCCAGTGCATAGGCCAGCAGCAGCGCAGTGGTGCCGACGCTGGCGCCGTGCAGGACGGCGCCGGTCAGCACCAGGCCCAGAATCGGCCCGGCGCATGGCGCCCACAGCAGGCCGGTGGCGATGCCGATCAGCAGCGAGGTCCCTGCGCCACCGCGTCCTGCGGCGTCAGCGGCATCGGCGCGTGCGCTCAAGCGTGCACCCACGCGCTGGAACGGGGCCAGCAGATGGTCTGCCAGTCGCGGCCACAACAGTGCCAGCGCGAACAGCGCCATCAGCACCAGGGCGATCCAGCGGCCGACCTGGTTGGCCTGCGCCACCCATTGGCTGCCCACCGCCGCCAGGCTGGCCACCACGGTGAAGGTGAGCGCCATGCCCAGCAGCAGCGGCAGCGTGCTGCGCATGAAGGGACGGTCGGCGCGCGCGAACACGAACGGCAGCACCGGCAGGATGCAGGGGCTGAGCAAGGACAACGCACCCCCGAGGTAGGCAAGCAGCAACAGCAGCATGGTCAGGCTCCGGACGTGGGGGAAGAACCGACCGGCACCCGCCAGCCGTCGGCGGTGCCGCCATCGGCCGCACCGGGAACGAACACCAGCGCTGCACCGTTCATGCAGTAGCGCAGCCCGGTCGGGCGCGGGCCGTCATTGAAAACGTGGCCGAGATGGCCGCCGCAGCGGCGGCAGTGCACCTCCACCCGCAGCATGCCGAAGGTGACGTCGCGGTCTTCGCCGATGGCGTTGTGCAGCGGCGCCCAGAAGCTCGGCCAGCCGGTGCCGCTCTCGAACTTGGTGGACGAGGAGAACAGCGGCAGCGCGCAGCCGGCACAGGCGAACGTGCCCTGCCGGTGCTCCTTGTTGAGCGGGCTGCTCCATGGCCGCTCGGTGGCCTGCTGGCGCAGCACCGCGTACTGGGCCGGGGTCAGGCGCTGGCGCCAGTCGGCGTCGCTGTGCATGACCTCGAACTGGCGCGCCGGGCGCGCTTCGGCAGCGGCCGGCGCGGCGCGGCTGCACGCGCCGAGGCCGAACAGGCCGGCAGCGGTGGCGACACCGCCCAGGCCCAGCAGATGGCGGCGGGTGAGGGTCATGGCGGACTCCGGGAAGGGACGACGGGGCCATGCTGCGCCCGCCCGGGTCAACGAATCCTCACGCAGGATTCAATTTTTCGTGAGGTATCGGCGACCATCCCGCGCCACAATGCGGGCAGCCCCCCACTGGCCCCGAGCTGCCGATGTCCGCCAAACGCGTGCTGATCGTTGAAGACGATGCCCACATCGCCGACCTGCTGCGCATGCATCTGGGCGATGAAGGCTATGACGTGGCCCACGCCGCCAGCGGCGATGCGGGACTGCGCCTGCTTGAACAGGACGGCCCGTGGGATGCGCTGGTGCTGGACGTGATGCTGCCCGGCGTGGACGGCCTGCAGGTGTGCCAGCGCGCACGCGCGATGGCGCGTTATGTGCCGATCATCATCATCAGTGCACGTGGCAGTGAAACCCAGCGCATCGTCGGCCTGGAACTGGGTGCGGACGACTACCTGGCCAAACCCTTCTCGATGCCGGAACTGGTGGCACGGGTGCGCGCGCTGCTGCGCCGCGCCGAGGCGATGGCGCAGAGCGCCCGCATCGATGCCGGCGCGATCGAACTGGGCGGGCTGCAGCTGGACCCGGTTGCACGCACCGCGTCGGTGGAGGGCACTGCGCTGGAACTGACCCCGCGCGAATTCGACCTGTTGCTGTTCTTCGCCCGTCATCCGGACCAGGTGTTCGCGCGAATGGAACTGCTCAACCAGGTCTGGGGCTATCAGCACGATGGCTACGAGCACACGGTCAACACCCATATCAACCGGCTGCGCAGCAAGATTGAAACCGACCCGGCCAATCCGCGGCGGCTGCTGACGGTGTGGGGACGCGGCTACAAGCTGGTCGATCCGGCCGGGGCGGCGGCATGATCAGGCCGAACCTGTGGCAGAAGCTGGCGGCGGTGATCGCCGCACTGATGCTGATGTGCTGCATGGCGCTGCTGGCGCTGCAGATGCGTGCCAACACCCGCCACGAACAGGAAGTGGTGCAGCGGCTGTCGCTGGGCCTGGCCGAGCACATCGCCCAGCGCAGCGAGCTGATGGACACCAGCGGCATGCGCGACGCCGCAGTGCGCGCCTTGTTCGGCCAGTTGATGGCAGTCAACCCCAGCGTCGAGGTCTACCTGCTGGACGACCAGGGCCGCATCCTCGGCCACGATGCGCCCAGCGGCCATCTGGTACGCAACCGGGTGGACGTGGCGCCGTTGCGCCGGCTGCTGGCCGGCGCGCCGCTGCCGATCCTCGGCGACGATCCGCGCAGCGCGGATGGCCGCAAGGTATTCAGTGCCGCGCCGTTGATCGTGCAGGGCCGTCAGGCGGGTTACGTGTACGTGGTGCTGGTCGGCGAGCACCGGCAGATGCTGGCCGACGACCTCGCCGCCGGTAGCCAGTGGAACACCACCTGGTGGTCGGTGATGCTGGTTGGCAGCCTCGGCCTGCTGGCCGGGCTGGTGGCGTTCTACTGGGTGACCCGCCCGCTGCGGCGGCTGACCCGGCGCATCCAGGCCTTCGACATCGACGCACCGACGCCACTGCCGCCACCGGAGCCCCTGCGCCCCGGCGAGCGCGACGAGCTGGTGATCCTTGAGCACGCGCACGCGCAGATGGCGCAGCGGCTGGGCGAACAATGGCAGCAGCTGCGCCAGCAGGACCTGCAGCGGCGCGAGCTGGTGGCCAACATCTCGCATGACCTGCGTACGCCGTTGTCGTCGCTGCATGGCTATCTGGAAACGCTGGCGTTGAAGGACGCCACGCTGTCACCGGACGAACGCCGTCGCTACCTCGGCATCGCCCTGGCGCAGAGCGCCAAGGTCGGTCGGCTGGCGCGCGCGCTGTTCGAGCTGGCGCGGCTGGAGCATGGCGAGGTACGCCTGGAGTGGGAGGTCTTCGCGTTGCCGGAGCTGCTGCAGGACGTGCTGCAGAAGTTCGAGCTGGCCGCGCAGGCGCGCAACCAGCGCCTGCATGCCGACTTCCCGCCGGGCCTGCCGCTGGTGCGCGCAGACCTGGGCCTGGTCGAGCGTGTGCTGACCAATCTGCTCGACAATGCGTTGCGGCATGCGTCGGAGGGAGGCCGGATCGAGGTGTGCCTGCGCGCGACACCCGACAGCGTCGAGGTCAGCGTCGCCGACGATGGCCCCGGGGTGGCGCCAGCGCTGCGCACGCAGCTGTTCCAGGCACCGGCCGCGCTGGGCGCGCGCCGCGGCGAGAACGGTGGTCTCGGTCTGCTGATCGTGCAGCGCATCGTGCAGCTGCACGGTCGTCGCATCGAACTGCGTGACAGCGAACGTGGCGCACTGTTCGTGTTTGCCCTGCCGCGCGCGGAACCGGCGGGCTAGCAGGCCGTATCGCCTTCTACTACGCCGCCGGTTTCCAGCGGCAGGTGCAGGCGGATGCAGGCCCCGCCCAGGTCTGAATCGGTTACCTCGACGTGGCCGCCATGCTTGTCGGCCACTACCTGCACCAGCGCCAGGCCAAGCCCGAAGCCGGGGCTGCCCGGGTCCAGCCGCACGTAAGGCTGCAGCACCTGGCCGCGCAGTTCCGGCGCGATGCCGGGGCCGTCATCCTCCACCTGCAGGCACAGCCAGCCGTCGTCCACCGTGCTGGCGATGCGGATCTGCCGGCGCGCATAGCGCAGCGCATTGCCGAGCAGGTTGCGCAGCGCCAGTTCCAGCATGTGCCGGTTGACGTTGACCAGGCCCACCGGCGACAGCACCTGCTGCACTGGCATCGGCAGGGGGGCGAACTGGGCGATCACGCCGCGCACCAGCGCCGCCAGCTGCAGCCGCTGGCGGGTCAGCTGGTGGCAGCGGCCGAGGGCAGCGTACTCGACGCCGGCGTCGGTGAGGTGCTGCAGCCGGTCGACATCGGTGCGCAGGCCGCCCAATGCATCGCGCTGGAGCTCATCCAGCGCGGTGTCCTCGAGGTCGGCCAGGCCGAAACGCATCCGCGCCAGCGGGGTACGTACCTCGTGCGCCACGGCCTGCGCCAGCACGCGCTGGCTTTCCAGCAGCTGCTGCAGCTGTTCGGCCATGTGGTTGAAGGCATTGGCCAGTGGCCGTACCAGCGCGGTACCGGCACGCGGCGCGCGCGTGTCGAGCTGGCCATCGCGCATCTGACGCGCCGCCTGGGCCAACTGCGAGACGTCGCGCCACAGGCGGTAGACCATCACGTACATCGGCAGGGCCACGGCCACCATCAGGATCAGCAGCAGGATCGCCACGCCGGACACTTCGCTGTCCTGCCATCCCTCCTCAGGCAGTGCTTCGTCCAGCGGCCCCAGCATTACCGCGTAGTCGCTGTCGCCGATCCGCTGCAGGCTGCGCATGTGCTCCAGGTCGATCTGCACACGGCCGTTGTTGAACGGCGGGCGCTGGCTGGCAGGCAGTTCCTTCACCGCCTCGGCCAGCGGCACCATGCGCAGCGCGTAGGCGAAATCGGCGTCGAGTTCGCGCGCCAGCACCGGCCACTGTTCGCGCGGGGTTTCGGCGAAGCGGTGCTGCAGCAACGCATGGGTGCCGCGCATCTCGGCCTGCAGGCCGGCTTCGGTGCGGTCTTCCAGCAGCGCGTCCCACGCCCACAGGCCAAGCACGATCAGCAGCAGGTGGGCGACCAGGAAGCCGATGCCATAGCGCAGGAAGTGGAAGGCGTGGCCGCGCATCGCCGAGGGCGTGCGCTTCATCCCCATGCCGAGCGGCTGAACAGGTAGCCGCGTCCGCGGACGGTCTTGATCCGTTCCGGTTGTTCCGGGTTGTCGCCCAGCTTGCGTCGCAGGCGCGAGATGCGGGCATCAATCGAGCGGTCCAGCCCATCGAAGGCGATCCCGCGCAGGCCGCGCAGCAGCGCGTCGCGGTCGAGGATCTGGCCGGCGTTGCTGGCCAGCAGGAACAGCAGGTCGAACTCGGCGGTGGTCAGTTCCAGCAGGGCACCCTGCAGGTGCACATTGCGCGTGGACGGGTCGATGCTCAGCTCGCCGAAGCGCAGGCTGCCGTCGCGCGGCTCGACCCGGCGGTGGCGGCGCAGGTGGGCGCGCAGGCGGGCCAGTAGCACCCGCGGTTCGATCGGCTTGCCGATGTAGTCGTCGGCGCCCAGTTCCAGCCCCAGGACCTGGTCGATGTTGTCGGTACGGGCGGTCAGCACGCAGATGATGCCGTCATAGTGGGGCCGGATCTGCCGACACACTTCGAAACCATCCTGGTCGGGCAGGCCGACATCGAGCAGGACCAGGGCCGGTTTTTCGGCCAGGATCCGGGTCACGGCGCGCTCGCCGCTGCGCTCGTGGGCGACCTGGTAGCCATGCCGCTGCAGATAGTCACTGACCATCGTACCCAGGCGGGCATCGTCTTCGACCAGTACGATATCCAGCATTTTCAAGGCCTCCGTGGACGCAAACGTACCGCCACGGCACGAGCGCGGCGATGCTATCCCAGCCATCGGGCCGCCCGGGTCCAGGGGGCGGGCGCCATTCAGCCGGGGTTGCTGGCGCACGGGCCGGGTCTCAGCCCCGGCAACCACTTGGCGCCAAGCATAGCCGGTTGCCGTTACAAAACGTTACCTTCATCACACGTCTGGTGACGATCGCTGACAGCAATGCGACTGACGCGGGGCGGGCGCGGGCCGAGCATGGAGTCTCCTCCGTTCCGCGTGCCGTTCCCATGTCGCCCGCCAACCTCTGCCTGCCGTGCCTGTCCCGCCGCCACTGCGGAGGTGCCCGATGAGCGGCGTGGTCGGGGCCTGGCTGCCGCCCGCCGAAGACGAGCACCTGCTGCAGCAACTGGCGCCGATGCTGCGCGCGTTGCAACAGCGCGGCCGGGGTCGCATCGGCTACTGGACCGATGCCGAGGCCGGCCTGGCACTCGGCCATTGCCGGGCGCCGACCGATACGCCCCTGCAGCCGCTGAGCTCGGACTGCGGCCGCTACGTGCTGTGCCTGGACGGACGCCTGTACAACCGCGCCGACCTGCAGGCCCAGCTGCGCGATCTGCCGCGCAACTGCAGCGACGCGCGGCTGCTGTTGCAGGCGATCGTCGAGTGGGGCGTGGAGCGGGCGCTGTCGCGCATCGAGGGCGCCTTTGGTTTCAGCGTATGGGACCGCGAGTCGCGCGCGCTGTGGCTGGCCCGCGACCCGGTGGGCGAGCGGCCGCTGTACTACGGCTGGCACCAGGGCAGGTTCCTGTTCGCGTCGGAACTGAAGGCGCTGCAGGCGTTTGAGGGTTTCTCGCCAAGCATCGACCAGGATGCCCTGAGCCTGCTCCTGCGCCATGACTACGTGCCGGCGCCGCACACCATCTACCGTGGCATCCACAAGCTGGTGGCCGGCGCGATGTTGCGCATCGACATGAATGACCATGCTGCGGGGCACTCCAGCATGGCCGCGCAGGGCGGTTCGCGTTACTGGTGTGCACGCGATGCGATGCACAGCGCGCTGCAGGAACCCCTGCAGCCGGCGCCGAGCCTGGAGCAGGCCACTGACCAGCTGGAGGCGGTGCTGCAGAAGGCCATCGCTGCACGCATGCACTCGCCGCTGGCCTGCGGCGCGTTCCTGTCCGGCGGCACCGACTCCTCGCTGGTGACGGCGATGATGCAGGCGCAGTCGACCCTGCCGATCGAAGCGTGGACGGTCGGCTTCGACGATCCGGGCCACGACGAGAGCGATTGGGCTTCGCAGGTGGCGCGCCACCTGGGCGTGCAGCACCACCTGCACCGGATGGACGCGCGCCAGGGCCTGGACCTGCTGCAGCGGCTGCCGCAGGTCTGGTGCGAGCCGTTCGCCGACGCCTCGCAGCTGCCGACACTGCTGGCCAGTGAACTGCTGGGTGCGCGCAAGCCGGTGGCATTGACCGGTGACGGTGGCGACGAACTGTTCTTCGGACATCCCAGTTATGGCCGCGCGCTGCGCAATGCGCGCCTGTGTGGTGGCCTGCCGGACTGGGTACGTGACCTGGCGCGGCGCAGCGGCAACCGCATGAACGTCGAGCGTGGCCGCCTCGGTGGCTGGCGCGCACTGGTGGCCGAGGTCGCCGCCAACGATGTGGAAGGTCATTACCTGCAGCGCGTGACCCGCTGGCGGCAGCCGGCGCAGGTGGTGCTGGGCGCGCGCGAACCGGTGACGATCTTCCAGCAGCAGGACACGGCGCTGCCGGCCGAGGCGCGCATCCAGCTGCTCGATTTCCGCATGGATCTGGCCGAAGGCATTCTCGCCAAGGTCGATCGCGCGGGCATGGCGGCGGGCGTTGAAACCCGTGCGCCGCTGCTGGACATGGAGGTGGTGCGCCTGGCCTGGCGCCTGCCGCAGCATCTGAAGTACCACGATGGCGAGCACAAGCTGATTTTGAAGCACCTGCTGGCGCGCTACCTGCCCGAGCCGCTGGTGTACCGCCCCAAGCGCGGCTTCGGCCCGCCAATGGCGCGCTGGCTGGCGGGTCCGCTGCGCGATTGGGCGGAGGCGCTGCTGGATCCGCAGCTGCTGCGCAACCAGGGCTGCTTCGATGCGGTGCGCGTGCGCGGCATCTGGGAGGCGTTCCTGCGCGGCGAGCGCAAGTGGCACACGCACTTGTGGAACGTGCTGATGTTCCAGGCGTGGCACCAGCATTGGCACGGTGGTCGCGGGCGCTGAGGTTCCTTCGCGGATTGTTCTGCGCGGCGCAGGGCGCAGGCCCTTGCGTACGAATGTCCTCCGGCGCCGGCCGTTGGCCGTCACCTCCTCCTTTACTTCGTACGCAAGGGCCTCCGCCCTGCGTTCGGAGTTCGTCGGCGCCTCCTTGAAAGGCTGCCGCGAGCACTGCGCTTTACCTCCCGTAGGCCGAGCCTCGTCGGAGCCCACGCGTTCGCGGCAATTGCGGACGAAGACGTGCTTGTGGCGGATTGTTCTGCGCGGCGCAGGGCGGAGGCCCTTGCGTGCGAATGTCCTCCGGCGCCGGCCGTTGGCCGTCACCTCCCCCTTTACTTCGTACGCAAGGGCCTCCGCCCTGCGTTCGGAGTTCGTCGGCGCCTCCTTGAAAGGCTGCCGCGAGCACTGCGCTTTACCTGCCGCAAGCCGAGCCTCGTCGGGGCCCATCCGTTCGCGGCAATTGCGGACGGAGACGCGCGTGTGGCGGAATCATTCTGCGCGGCGCAGGGCGGAGGCCCTTGCGTACGAATGTCCTCCGGCGCCGGCCGTTGGCCGTCACCTCCTCCTTTACTTCGTACGCAAGGGCCTCCGCCCTGCGTTCGGAGTTCGTCGGCGCCTCGTTGAAAGGCTGCTGCGAGCACTGCGCTCCACTCACCGCACGCCGAGCCTCGTCGGGGTAGGCAGGGGTTTGGGCAAAGTAAGGGAGGAGGTGACGGCCAACGGCCGGCGCCGGGGGACATTTGCCCAGGCCCCTGCCTGCCCCGGCGGGGCCCTTCAGTTCGCAGAGCGTCCAGACGAAGAAGCGCTCTTCCATCCAGACAACAGGCAAAAAAAGACCCGGCAGAGGGAGGGATCTGCCGGGTCCGGATTGCGTGGGGGGAGGGACCCACGCAATGAGCGTTGCGTCGCGTCAGTGGCTGTTCGCGTCCGCGCTTGATTCGTTGTAACCCTGCACCAGTTCGGACCAGGCCTTGCCGGCCTGCAGGCCGAGGCCGACCACGTCCTGCTGGGCCTGGCCCAGCCGCTGCAGGTTGTCCTGCCACAGCTGCGTGCCCTTGCTGAGCACCCCGGCCGCATCGTCGCTGCGGGCCAGTTCACCCAGCCAGCCACCGGTCGCGGTCAGGTTCCGCTCCAGCGCCTTCAGCTGCACGCCGAACATGCTTTCGGCGTTCTCCAACGCCAACCGGTTCGCACGCGTTGCCGCGGCAGCAAGCTGGCGGGTGGCATCACTGAAGCGATCGCTGAAGGCGGCGGCCATGGGCATCAGAGTGTGACTTGATGCAATGCAGCATACGCCGTTGATGCCGCATTGCAACAAAAATAACGAAGGCGCCCATGGCGCCTTCAGAAAACCTTTCAGATCAATGATTTGATCAGATGGCCGGGCCACGGTAGCGGCAGCCGGAGGTACAGGTCTCGTGCACGGTGATCTCGCTCAGCGCCGGCAGGCTGGGCTTGAGCTCGTTCCAGATCCACACCGCCAGGTTCTCGCTGGTCGGGTTCTCCAGGCCGGGGATGTCGTTGAGGTAGTGATGGTCCAGGCGCTCGTAGATCGGCTGGAATGCCGCCTTCACGTCACCGAAATCCATGATCCAGCCCGTCTGCGCGCCGGGCTCGCCCTCGACCTTCAGTTCCACCCGGAACGAGTGGCCGTGCAGGCGCGCGCACTTGTGCCCCGGCGGCACGTTGGGGAGGCGGTGCGCCGCCTCGAGCATGAAGACTTTGAAGATTTCCATGGCGGCGATTGTACGCCGCGGCTGTCGCCTCTGGCCGGGTGGATGTTGGTTGCTCGTGAAGAAACTCTTTTCATCCGGATGAAGAGATGATAGCTTCTCTTATATCCGTATGAAGAGATGTTATTGGCCGGACCCCGGCCAGGCATGGACTACTGCGGAACTTCGTCGTCCTTACCACCTCCCCCACATCGTCATGCCCAAGCACACCCTGCTCGTGGCGGCCCTGGCCGTCGCTCTGGCCGCGCCTTTGTCCGCCGCCGCCGAATCCTCCGCCGATGCCAGTGGCGAAGCCAGCACCCTGGCCGCCGTGCGCGTCACCGGTTCCAACATCAAGCGCACCGATACCGAAGCCTCCAACCCGGTGCAGGTGATCGGTCGCCAGCAGCTGGAACAGACCGGCAAGGCCACCGTGGCCGATGTGCTGCGCTCGATCTCGGCCAATACCGGCAACGCCAGCAACGAAACCACCAACAACGGCTGGGCCTCCGGCTCGGCTGGCATCGGCCTGCGTGGCCTGTCGCAGAAGAACACGCTGGTGCTGCTCAACGGCCGCCGCCTGGCCAACTACGGCTTCCCGGCCGGCGGCCTGTCCGACACCTTCGTCGACCTCAACGCGCTGCCGCTGGTCGCAGTGGAGCGCATCGAAGTGCTCAAGGACGGCGCCTCGGCCGTCTACGGCTCCGATGCGGTGGCTGGCGTGGTCAACATCATCACCCGGCAGAACTTCGAAGGCGCCGAGATCGGTGGCAGCTTCGGCGGCGCCGACCAGGGCGGCCTGCACGAGCAGAACCTGAAGTTCGTCGGCGGCCTCGGTGATCTCGACACCGATGGCTACAACATCCTGTTCAGCCTGCAGGGCTACAACCGCGAGCGCCTGGACCAGGACGAACGCAACCTGACCAGGAGCGGCATCTACACCGACAAGCCGGGCGGCCGCTGGAACGGCTGGTCGGCCAAGGGCGCGCGCTACCTGGTGAACGGCGTGTCGGTGCCGATGCTCGATGCCAACGGCAACTGCCCGACCGGCACCACCCGCGTTGCCAGCGCGCCGATCGACGGCCTGGCCGGCGATACCTGCGGTTTCAACCAGGCGCCGTTTACCACCCTGATTCCGTCGACCAAGCGCTACCAGGCCTACGCCAACGGTACCTTCCGCCTGAACGACAACGTCGAAGCCTTCGGCGAAGTGCTGTACAGCCAGATCAAGAGCACCGCGTGGTTCGGCAGCAGCCCGTTCTTCACTCTGGAAAGCGGGCGCTTCGCACTGAACGCGGACAGTGGCCTGGCCGAGCCGGTGTCGTCGCTGCTGCCGGCCAACAATCCGTACAACCCGTACGGCCGCGCGATCCCGATCGAGTACACCTTCTTCGACCTTGGCGGCACCCTCAAGACCAACCGTTCCACCGCCTATCGCGGCGTGTTCGGCCTGCGTGGCACCACCGCGAAGTGGGACTGGGAAGTGGCCGCGTTCGGGGCGCGCAGCAGCGAGCGCGAGAGCGTGTCCGGTGGCTTCGCCAACCGCTGGGCGCTGGCCGATGCACTGGCCACCGGCAGCTACAACCTGCTCAACCCGGCAGCCACGCCGCAGTCGGTGCGTGATGCGATCAACATCGCCACCCTGCGTCCGGCCGAGTCCAAGCTGCAGGGCATCGACGCGAAGATTTCCGGCAGCCTGGGCCACACCTGGGCCGGTGAGATCGGCTTCGCCGCCGGTGCCGAGTGGCGCCGCGAGAAGCTGGACTCCAACAATCCGTGGCAGATCGATGCCGGCCTGCAGGTGCGCCCGGCCATTGCCGAAGTGCATGGCCAGCGCCAGGTCAGCGCCGCCTACGCCGAAGTGAACGTGCCGCTGGCCTCGACGCTGGAATTGTCCGCGGCCGCACGTGCCGACCACTACGATGACTTCGGCAATGCGTTCTCGCCGAAGCTCGGCCTGCGCTGGCAGCCGCTGGACGTCCTGCTGGTGCGTGCTTCGGCCTCGAAGGGCTTCCGCGCGCCGTCGCTGTCGGAGAACTCCAACAGCACCAGCATCGCCTACGGCAGCGTGGTGGATCCGCGTGACCCGGACGTGCCCGGTTCGCGCCAGAACCCGACCTTCTTCACCGTCGGCAACAATGCACTGAAGCCGGAGCGCACCAAGAGCGTGAACTTCGGCGTGGTGCTGTCGCCGTGGGCCAACACCAACCTGAGCGTGGACTACTACCGCATCCAGCTGGACAACCTGGTCGGCACCAACAACACCCAGACCCTGGTCAACGACAACGTGGCCGGCGCCGTGCAGCGCGACGAGCGCGGCAAGCTGCAGGCGGTGTACAACCGCTACCAGAACCTCAGCGAACTGAAGACCTCGGGCATCGATGTCGAGCTGCGCCAGCGCATCCCGACCGCAGCGCTGGGTGACTTCACCGTGTCTTCGGCCTACACCCACGTGCGTGACTACCGTCGCCCGACCGTGGTCGGCGGCCCGCTGGTCGACTACGCCGGCAGCAACCTCGGCGCGACCCTGCCCAAGGACAAGGCCACCACCACGCTGGACTGGAAGCATGGCGACTTCAACGCGGCGGTGACCTGGTACTACACAAGCAGCTACCGCCAGGAAGCCAGCACCGCGGCCAAGGCCGTGCAGCAGCGCGTCGGCAGCTACAGCCAGTACGACCTGTACCTGGCCTACACCGGCGTCGACAAGCTCACCGTGTACGCCAAGGTGCAGAACCTGGCAGACAGGACGCCGCCGTACGACGCCTCGTTCCCGGGCATCCGTGCGCCGTACGACTTCAGCCAGTACGACCTGCGCGGCCGCTACTTCACGCTGGGCTTCGACTACCGCTTCTGATCCACCCACCGCGGCCGGCTACCCAAGGGAGCCGGCCGCGCGACTACCTGCCGTTGTGTTCCAGGGGAGCCACCGTGTCCTTGCATCGCCGTGCCGTTCTTCCGTTGCTGATCGCCGCAGTCACTGCACTGTCCTCGCCGCAGCCGGCGCAGGCACAGAGCGCGTACTTCTTCCCGCAGGCCACCGAAGCGGCCGCATTCGATACGTCCATTCCCACACCGGAACAGTTCCTCGGCTATCCGGTCGGCAGCCGTTACACCCGGCATGACCAGCTGGTGGCCTACTTCCAGGAACTGGCGAAACGCTCGGACAAGATCAGCGTGCGCGAGATCGGCCGCAGCTACGAGGGACGCCCGCTGTTGATCGCCACGGTCACTGCGGCGGGCAACCAGGCGCGACTGGAACAGATCCGCCAGCAGCACGCGACCCTGGTCGATCCGGCGCAGCCGCGCAGCGCCGCCGGTGACAGCCCGGTGGTGGTGTGGCTGGGCTACAGCGTGCACGGCAACGAGACGTCCAGTGCCGAAGCCGCGATGCTGACCGCGTACTACCTGGTGGCCAACCAGAGTGCCGACACCCAGCGCTGGCTGCAGCAGGCAGTGGTGCTGTTCGACCCTGCGCAGAATCCGGACGGCCGTGATCGCGCGGCCAACTGGCACAACGCCTGGGCCTCGGACCCGGCTTCGGCCGATCCGGCCGACAAGGAACACGTCGAGCCGTTCCCGCAGGGCCGCACCAACCACTACTTCACCGACCTCAACCGCGATTGGCTTGCGCTGACCCAGCAGGAGTCGCGGCCGAAGGTGGAGGTGTTCCACCAGTGGTACCCGAACGTGCAGATCGACTTCCACGAGATGGGCAAGGACAGCACCTACTACTTCGAGCCGTCGCCGAAGAGCATGCACAGCCCGTTGATCCCGGCGGCATCGTACGAATTCAACAAGACCCTGGCCAAGTACCACGCGCAGGCGCTGGATGCATTGGGCTCGCTGTACTACACCGGCGAGAACTTCGACAACTTCTCGCCGGTCTATGGCTCCACCTATCCGGACTTCCACGGCGCGGTCGGCGTGACCGTCGAGCAGGCCAGTTCACGGGGCCGCGTGCAGGAATCGGTGAATGGCCTGCTGGCGTTCCCGTTCACCATCCGCAACCAGGTTGCTACCGGGCTGGGCACGGTGCGTGGTGCAGTGACCGAGCGCAGCGGCCTGTTCGACCTGCAGAAGCAGTTCTTCCAGAGCGCACTGAAGCAGGCCGCGCAGCAGCCGGTGAAGAGCTTCGTGTTTGGCGATGCGCATGACCCGGCACTGACCCGCCGCCTGCTGGAATTGTTGCTGCTGCATCGCATCGAGGTGCGCGCGCTGGATCGTGCGGTCACCCTGGATGGGCAGCACTTCGCGCCGGGCAACGCCTACGTGGTGCCGGTGCAGCAGGCGCAGTTCCGGCTGGTGCATTCGATCTTCGCCGAGACGCCGCCGATCAAGGGCGACGTGTTCTACGGCAGCACCAGCTACGCGATCGCACCGGCCTACGGCGTGGCGTTCGCGGGCAGTCGCAGTCGCATCGACGGTGGCGCCCGCATCGCGGAGCTTCCATCGGTACAGGGCGAGGTGCGTGGCGGCCAGGCCGGTTTTGCCTATGTCATCGACTGGCGCGACTACAACGCGGGCCGGGCGCTGGCGGTGCTGCAGGGCAAGGGCTTGAGTACACGCGCAACCTTCCAGCCGTTCACTGCCGCCACCGCACAGGGCGAGGCGGACTTCGCTGCCGGCAGCATCGTCATTCCTGTGGCCGGACAACCGCTGCAGGGCGTGGCGCTGCTGGATGCGGTACGTGCTGCCGCACGCGTTGCAGGCGTGCAGGTGCATGCGCTGTCCAGTGGGCGCAGCCGCGAGGGCGTTGACCTCGGCAGCGATGGCGTCAAGGCGCTGCGCAAGCCTGCCGTGGCACTGGTGATGGGCGAGGGTGTGGCGGCCACCGAGATTGGCTCGGCTTGGTTCCTGCTCGACCAACAGCTGCGGTTGCCAGCCAGCAAGCTGGACCCGCAGCAGCTGGGCAAAGTGCCGCTGGATCGTTACACCACCATCGTGCTGTCCGGCGGTACCTATACCGGCGTCGATGCCACCGCGGTGGCTGCACTGAAGCGCTGGGTGCAGGCCGGAGGCTCACTGGTGACCTACGGCAGTGCTTCGAAGTGGGCGATCGAACAGAAGCTGGCCGACGGCGAGATACTCGGCAAGGACGAAGATGCCGCTGGCGAGAGTCGTCGCGCGTTCGGTGACCAGCGCGACATTGCCGCGATCGAGCGGGTCAGCGGCAACATCCTCAGTGCCGACGTGGACACCAGCCATCCACTGGCGTTCGGGGTGCCACGCCGGCAGCTGTCGATCAACAAGGAAAATACGGTGACGCTGCAGCCGAGCGCGAACCCGTTCTCGACCGTGGTGCGCATCGACACGCCGCCGCGGGTGAATGGTTACCTGTCAGAGCGCAACCGCACGCGGGTGGCGGGCAGCGCGTGGCTGCTGGTGTCGGCGCAGGGGCAGGGCAACGTGGTGCTGTTTGCCGATGATCCGGCGCATCGCAAGTACTGGCACGGGACGGATCGACTGCTGATCAACGCGATCTTCTTCGGGAATCTGGTGAATCCGAGTAAAGCGCGGGGTTGAGGCGTTTGGCGCCGAGTTGTTGCTGAGTTTGGGAGGCAGGGGGCCTCATCCAGGACACGCCGTAAACCCATCCATGGGGGCTCGGTGGCGCCATCCATGGCGCCAACGGTCCTGCGCAGCCCACCCGGCCTCCCCTCGACGGTTTCCTGCGGGCGCGGATGCATCAAACCCAAGGCGGGAGCAAAAGCAAAAGCAAAAAGCCGTCGGCTTCGGCTTTTGCCTTTGAATTTGATCTTTCTTCTCCCGGCTACCCGGCGGGACAAGCAGGCGCAGGCAATGCTTGAAGCGGATGGGCGTGGGGCCAGCGCAAAACCGTGAGGCGCATGGATGCGCCGACCGAGCCCCCATGGATGGGTTTACGGCGTGTTTTGCGCTGGCCCCACGCCCATCCGCCCTCAGCACAACGCACCGCCTGCTTCTACTCACGGTAGCCAGCAACAAAAAAGGACGGCACCTCAGCGCCGTCCCTCGATAGCCCCCCGCGCAGCGGGAAGCACAACAAACCCTCAGCTGCGATCAGCCGGCGCGACCGCCGCCGTTGCCACCCTGGCCGCGGCCACGGCCGCCCCCATTGCCGCCACCACCACGACGCTGGCCCGCGCCTGCACCCGCACGCTGCTGGCCATTGCCACCGCCCTCGCGACGGCCGCCGCCGGACTTCTTCGGGCCCGCATGCGCATGGCGCGGTGCGTCACCGTGCGGACGGCGCGCGTGGTTCTTGCGCGGTGCGCGCTCGCCGGTATCGTGCTCGGCCTTGCCCGGTGCACTGTTGCCCCAGCGGATCGGCGTCTGCAGCTCGAAGCCCGGCACATCGCGGATGTCCATGTCGCGGCCCAGCAGGCGCACGATGGCACGCAGCAGCTTCACTTCATCCTGCGCCACCAGCGAAATCGCCTGGCCGGTGGCACCGTTGCGGCCGGTACGGCCGATGCGGTGCACGTAATCCTCGGCCACCATCGGCAGGTCGAAGTTGATGACCTTCGGCAGCTCGTTGATGTCGATGCCACGCGCGGCGATGTCGGTGGCCACCAGCACGGTCACGCGGCCCGCCTTGAAGTCGCCCAGTGCACGCAGGCGCTGGCCCTGGCTCTTGTTGCCGTGGATCGCCGCGGTCTTGATGCCCGACTTTTCCAGGAACGTGGCCAGCTTGTCGCTGCCATGCTTGGTGCGTGCGAACACCAGGGTCTGCTCGCGGCTGTCCTGCGCCAGCAGGTGCAGCAGCAGGTCGCGCTTGCGGCCGGCATCGACCGGGTGCACGCGGTGGGTGATGGTTTCGGCCACGGTGTTCTTCGGCGTCACCTGGATCTGCTCCGGGTTGCGCATGAACTCCAGTGCCAGCTGGCGGATGTTGTCCTCGAAGGTGGCCGAGAACAGCAGGGTCTGGCGGTTCTGCTTCGGCAGCTTGGCCAGGATGCGCTTGATCGACGGCAGGAAGCCCATGTCGAGCATGCGGTCGGCTTCGTCCAGCACCAGCAGTTCAATGCCGGACAGGTCGATGCTGCGACGCTCCAGGTGGTCGATCAGGCGGCCCGGGCACGCCACCAGCAGGTCCACGCCGCGGCGCAGGATGTCCAGCTGGTTGCCCATGCCGACGCCGCCGTAGATGCACGCGCTGGGAATGCGCAGGTACTTGCTGTAGCCGCGCAGGCTGTCATGCACCTGGGTGGCCAGTTCGCGGGTCGGAGCCAGGATCAGCGCGCGCGGCTTGCGCGGGCCGCTGCGCACTTCCTGCGAGGCGGTGCCCAGGTGCTGCAGCAGCGGCAGGCCGAAGGCGGCGGTCTTGCCGGTGCCGGTCTGAGCGCCGGCCAGCAGGTCGCGACCGGCCAGCGCCAGCGGGATCGCCTGCTGCTGGATCGGGGTCGGGTTTTCGTAGCCCTGCTCGGCGAGCGCACGCAGCAGGAAGGGCGCCAGGCCCAGCGATTCAAAAGACATTGAGTTTGCTCCAAGTACAAGAAACGCCTGTCCGACTGGACAGACGGGGGCAGATCAAACTGATCGGCTGACTCGGAGCGTTCCCGTGAACCGCGCTGCGAGAATTGGGTGCAGCCGGCACGAAGCGCAGGCTGGAATGCGTGACGAACGGCGTCGGAGTGGGGGCGGGCGAAGAGGGCGGACCCAGGTCGCCGGCGATCCCGGAGGGAAACGGACGGCCGCTGCAGACCCCGCAAGTCTAAACGATGTTTGAGACTTCACGCAAAAAGGCCTGTTCAGGTAGGGGGCTGCCTGCAGGGCTTGCAGCCCTGCACCCGCAGAGGCCAGAGCCAAGGCCGGAGCAAGATCAAAAGCCG
>NZ_JAOEDV010000027.1:0-50039 GCF_029837545.1 Stenotrophomonas sp. GD04024
TCAGAACATCAGGTTGATCATCAACACCACCACGCAGGTGTAGATCAGCGACAGCGGGCCGCCGACCCGCCACATCTCGCGCGGGGTGTAGTTGGCCGGACCGGTGATCATCGAGATCACCGGATTGGAGGCCGTCATCAGGTTGTTGGACGCCGACAGCGCCACGATCAGCGCGAATGCGGTCGGGCTGCCGCCGGCAGCCAGCGCCAGGTTCACCGCGATGGGGACCATCACGATGGTCGCACCCACATGGCTGATCACCAGCGAGAACGCGGTGGTCAGCAACGCCAGCGCCACTTCCAGCACCCACAGCGGAATACCGGTGGGCAGCTTGTCGATGGTATGGCCGGCCACCCACGCCGCCGCGCCACTGGAGTCCATTGCCCAGCCCAGCGGAATCAGCCCGGCCATCATGAACACCGTCTTCCAGTTGATCGAGGCATAGGCCTCGTCCATGCGCAGCACGCCGGTCAGCAGCATGCCCGCCACGCCGGTCATCAGGGTCAGCGCCACCGGCAGCTTGCTGGTCAGCGCGATCAGGATGGTCAACGCGAAGATCGCCATTGCGATCTTGAACTTGTGCGGGCGCTGCTCGCCGGTCGGGTAATCGGTCACCACCACGAAGTCCCGGCTCCTGGCGGCCTGTGCCAGGTCGGTCCAGATGCTGTGGAAGACCAGCATGTCGCCCGCGCGCAGCTGCACGTCGCGCACGTCTTCGCGGATCACCTGCTTGTCGCGGTTGATCGCCAGCAGGCTGATGCCGCGCTCCTTGCGCAGGCGCAGGTCGGCCGCGCTCTTGCCGATCACGTTCGAGGTCGGCGGCACCACCGCCTCGGAAATACCGGCGCGGCTGGGATTGAACAGGTCGCCCAGGTGCTTCAGGCGCGAGGACATGCGCAGGAACTGGTTCTGCGCGAAGTCGCTGATCTGCTGGCGCCGGCCCATCGCACCGAGCACGCTGCCGACCCAGATGCGCATCTCCGCAGGCGGTGCCAGGCGGGTGTCGTTGCCGGTCTTCAGGGCCAGCAGCAGCGGTGCATCGTGCAGGTTCTCCGCCTCGCCCAGGGTCATGCCCACCAGCGGGCTTTCGGCGCTGACCACCAGCTCGAACACATCACCTTCGATGCCGTAGGTCTTGGCGAAGTAGCTTTCGGTACGTGCCGGGGTGACCCCGTCGTTGACCAGGTTCTCTTCCTCGATCAGCTTGCGGTCGCCGTAGTAGCGGAAGTACAGCAGCGAGGCAACCAGCAGCGCCACGCCGATCGGCAGCGGCGCGAACATGCGCAGCGGCTCGATGGTGGCCAGGCCCGAGGGCAGGTTGTTGTTGGCCGAGGCCAGAAGATCGTTCAGCAGGATCAGCGGCGAGTTGCCGACCATGGTCAGCGCGCCGCCCATCACGATCGCCGCCGAGATCGGCAGCAGCAGGCGCTGCAGGGTCAGCCCGGTGCGCGCGGCCAGTCGCGAGGCGACCGGCAGGTACAGCGCCATCACCGACGGGTTCTGCATGAAGGACGAGTTCAGGCCGGCAATGGCCGTGGTCATCATCAGCAGCCGCTGCTCGACGCCATGGCCGCGCCGCAGCAACCAGGCGGCCAAGCGGTTCAGTGCCCCGGTGCGGTCCAGGCCCGCACCGAGGATGGTGGTGGCGATGATGCTCATCACCGCGTTACCGGAGAAACCGCCGAAGATCTCCTCCGGCGCGATCAGCCCGGTGACGCCTAGCACCACCAGCACCACCAGTGCGACCACGTCGGCACGGATGCGCTCGAACAGGAACATCGCCATCGTGAAGCCGACCAGCCCAAGCACGAGCTTCATGTCGTTGGTCAGCGTCAGCGCGGTATCCATGTGGGGCGCGATGTCCTCAGGCGATCGTCAGGTGCGGTCGTACAACAGGTCCCAGACGCCATGGCCGAGCTTCTGGCCGCGGGTCTCGAAGTGGGTCTGCGGGCGCCAGTCCGGGCGCGGCACGCTGCCGCGCGGGCCGGCACGGTTGACCAGGCCGGCGGTGGCGTCGAGCACGTCCCACATCTGCTCGGCGTAGTCTTCCCAGTCGGTCGCGCAGTGCAGGCGGCCACCCGGGCGCAGCTTGCGCACCAGCAGGTCGGCGAACGCCGGCTGCAGCAGGCGGCGCTTGTTGTGGCGCTTCTTGTGCCACGGGTCCGGGAAGTAGATGCGCACTTCATCCAGCGCGCCGTCGGCGATCTCGTTCTGCAGCACTTCCACCGCATCGTGGTGGTACAGGCGCACGTGGTCGGCGTTGTCGTCGGCCAGCGCGTTCAGCAGGCGGCCCACGCCGGGTGCATGCACCTCGATGCCAATGTAGTCGCGTGACGGATCGTGCTGGGCCGCGAAGCGCAGCGCGGCGCCGTTGCCGAAGCCGATTTCCAGCACCTTGTGGGCGGGGCGACCGAAGGTGGCATCCAGATCGCGCGGCTGGCCGTTGTAGTCGATGCCGAAACGCGGCCAGCGTTCGTCGAACGCACGCTGCTGGGCGGGCGTGAATCGGCCCTGGCGCAGCACGAAGCTGCGCACTTCACGGCGGCCTTCGCTGACGGTGAAAGGCTTGGGCGGGGCCTTGGAGCCGGCGCTGTCGAAAGGATTGGTCATCAGCCGATCAGCCCATCCACCGGAGATGAGGCGCTGGCGTAGCGCTTGCGCGGGATGCGCCCGGCCAGGAACGCCTCGCGGCCGGCTTCGACCGCCTTGCGCATCGCGCTGGCCATCAGCACCGGGCTGCGCGCGCCGGCGATGGCGGTGTTCATCAGCACGCCGTCGCAGCCCAGCTCCATTGCGATCGCCGCATCCGAGGCGGTGCCGACGCCGGCGTCGACGATGATCGGCACCTTGGCGTCTTCGATGATCTGCAGCAGGTTGTACTTGTTCTGGATGCCCAGGCCCGAGCCGATCGGCGCGGCCAGCGGCATCACCGCGGCGCAGCCGATCTCTTCCAGGCGCTTGGCCAGGATCGGGTCGTCGGAGGTGTAGACCATCACCTCGAAGCCATCCTTGACCAGCTGTTCGGCGGCCTTGAGGGTCTGCACCACGTCCGGGTACAGCGACTTCTGGTCGCCCAACACTTCCAGCTTGGTCAGGTTGTGGCCGTCCAGCAGCTCACGGGCCAGGCGGCAGGTGCGCACGGCGTCCTCGGCGGTGTAGCAGCCAGCGGTGTTGGGCAGGATGGTGTAACGGTCCGGCGGCAGCACGTCCAGCAGGTTAGGTTCGCCCGGGTTCTGGCCGATGTTGGTCCGGCGGATGGCCACGGTGACGATCTGGGCGCCTGCAGCCTCGGTGGCCAGGCGGGTTTCTTCCAGGTCCTTGAACTTGCCGGTGCCGGTCAGCAGCCGCGAGCCATAGGTCTTGCCGGCGATCACCAGCGAATCGGGGGAGACATGAACGTTCATGGCGCGATTATCGCTTATCCGCCTGAAGATGGGGTCACGCAACCAAAGGTAGTGCCGGCCGCTGGCCGGCAGATGTGAGGCGTCAGACAGCGTCGGATGGCCGGCCAGCGGCCGGCACTACCCGGAATGGCCTCAACCGCCGCCCAGCGCGTGCACGATCTCCACCACGTCGCCCTCGGCCAGGACATGCTCGCCATGGTGGCTGCGGCTGACGATCTCGCCGTTGACCTCCACCGCCACCCGGCGCTGCAGCAGCTGCTCGGCCTCAAGCAGATCGTGAAGGGTCGCCGAAGCGGGCAGGGTACGGGGTTCGCCATTGAGCTGGATGTTCATCGGCGCATTGTCGCTGATAGCCCGGCGGGATCGGAACCGTTGCAATCTGCGCCATATGCCACGTCCTGCACAGCACGCTGGCGCAGGGCCGGGTGACAATCCATGCGGCGGCGCAGCGTGAGCAAAAGGCGGCGCGGTGAAACCATTCACCGTGCGCCGGCGTACGTCCGCCGGGTCCTCAACGATTTCCCCACAGGAGTTCTTTACATGCTGCTCAGCAAACGCCCGATCCGCTCCCTGATGGCGGCCGCGATCGCGCTGGCCGCGGTTCCGGCCATGGCAGGCGAATCCCCGTATACCCACGCGGTGTTCTTCGGCGACAGCCTGACCGACGCCGGCTACTTCCGCCCGCTGCTGCCGCCCGGCGTGCAGCCGGTCACCGGCCAGTTCACCACCAACCCGGGCTGGGTCTGGTCGCAGCAGCTGGCCAATTACTACGGTCTCAACGGCGCAGCCAACGGCAACGGCCAGAACGGTGACAACTACGCCGTGGGCGGTGCCCGCGTGTCGGTGGAAGGCAGCGGCGCGCTGGGTCCGATTCCCTCGCTGAAGTCGCAGGCCGCTCGTTACCTCGCCGCAAATGGCGGCAAGGCTGACGCAAATGCCCTGTATACCGTCTGGGGTGGCGCCAACGACCTGTTCGCGGCAGCGGCAGCGCCGGCACAGGCGCAGGCCATCATCGGCGCGGCCGTCACCGACCAGATCGCCCTGGTCGGCGCGCTCAAGCAGGCCGGCGCGCAGTACGTGCTGGTGCCCAACCTGCCCAACGTCGGCCTGACCCCGTCGTTCCGTGGCCCGAATGCCGGTGCCGCCACCGCGCTGTCGGCCGGTTACAACAAGGCCCTGTACGGCGGCCTGAAGCAGGCCGGCATCGAGTTCATTCCGCTCGACACCTTCACCGTGCTGGGCGAAGTGGCCGCCAACCCGGCCATGTACGGCTTCACCAACGTCACCAGCACCGCCTGCAAGATCGATCCGACCAATCCGACGCAGAGCATCCTGACCTGCAACCCGACCAGCTATGTCAGCCCGGATGCGGCCAATACCTATCTTTTCGCCGATGGCGTGCATCCGACCACGGCCGGCCACCAGTTGCTGGGCCAGTACGCGGTCTCGGTGCTGGAGGCCCCGCGCCTGCAGCAGGTGCTGAGCCACTCGGCGCAGACCATCGGCCGTTCGCGCGCCGACCAGGTCAGCATGCACCTGGGTGGGCGTCCGGCCGACGGCCTGTCCTGGTGGGGCGGCGTGCGCGGCGACCTGCAGCGCTACGACCACGCCGACCTGTACGACGGCCTGGCGCCGGCCGGCCTGTTCGGTGTCGACTGGGCACGCGACGGCATGGTGTTCGGCGGCTTCGCCGGCTTCGGCCGCCTCAATGCCGACTTCGGCAACAGCCGCGGTGACTTCACCCAGAAGGACACCACCGCCGGTCTGTTCGCAGGCTGGTACCACGACCGCATCTGGGTCAACGGCCAGGTCAGCTACACTTGGCTGTCCTATGACGTGAACCGCAAGGTCCAGCTGGGCCCGGCCACCCGCGAGCACGGCGGTTCGCCGGACGGCAGCAACCTGACCGCAGCGCTGAACGCCGGTTACGAGTTCGGCACCGAGGGTGGTTTCCGCCACGGCCCGATCGCTTCGGTGATCTGGCAGAAGGTGAAGATCGACGGTTACACCGAAAGCGCCGCGACCGGTACGCTGGCCACCGCGCTGGGCTATGACCGCCAGAATGTCGATTCGACCGTCGGCCGCATCGGCTGGCAGGCCCGCTTCGACGGCGGTGCGGTCAAGCCGTACGCACAGCTGACCTACGACCACGAGTTCGAAGACACCAAGCAGGCCAGCGCCTGGCTGCAGACCCTGCCGGAACTGGGCAGCTATCGCGTGCCGGGCCTGAACTTCGACAAGAACTACGCCACCGTCGTACTGGGTGCCCGTACGGAGATGTTCGGCCTGCAGAGCAACTTCGGCCTGAGCGCTTCGGCCGGGCAGAAGCGTGCCCAGGACGCGACGCTGTTCGCCAACTTCAGCGGCAGCTTCTGATCCACGCGTCATCCCGGGCACCGCACGGTGCCCGGGATGCCTGACAACAGCGCCGGACCGTGTCCGGCGCATGCGGCGCGGCCAACCATTGCGCAACACCGGCCCCAGCGCATAGACTTTCCACCGCAACGCGGGCGTAGCTCAATGGTAGAGCTGTAGCTTCCCAAGCTACTGACGTGGGTTCGATTCCCATCGCCCGCTCCATCGCACCTCCTTCTTTTGCACCGCAGATTCGGGCGCTCGATGCCCGCTTTCGTATGCCTGTCGATCCAGCCTTGTGACCGACGTGCAGCATCACTAGAGTGAATGCCCCTTCACGACGGATGATGACGTTGGGACAAGGAATGAGGATGCGGGCCAGCTCACGATGGAACACCTTTCTGCTGGCTCCAGTGCTGGCACTGGCAACGACAGCGTGCACGGACAGCACGGCCCCTTCTGAAGCCGGACATGCAGCGCGCACCGCAAGCGCCACGGTCATCCCCGCCACAGGAGTCGCGAACTCCGGCATGGCGGCCACGGGAAATGCGCCCGCCGCCTATCGGAAGTACTACACCGCTCGAAACGTTCAGCCGTTGATGGCGGACCTTGAATTCCTGTCCAGGAGCGGCGACGCGAACGCGAGTTTTGTACTCAGCCGCATCCATGACGACTGTGCCGTCATTCCTGACTGGGGCTCGCTCGCGGGATTGGACATCGCACAGGAAAAGAAGGTCGCACTCCAGCGCAGCACGGCGTGGTTCAAGGCGCGATGCGAAGGAATGCCCGAGGACGTTGTGAGCGGCTTCCGCAATCTGAAGCGCTACCGGGAACTGGCGGTGAATCAGGGAAGCCTTGCTGCACAGATCGAACAGGCGGCGCCTGGCCTCCACCTCGCTGATCAGGATCTTTCGGTGGAGGACCACAAGACGTTTGTCGAAGCCGTGCTCATGCAGGACGACGGTGAAGCCTACATGGCACTTGCGGCAACCATGGGGGAAGCCGCCTCCCACCGCATCGAAGCGTTGAAGCCCTACAAGGCGGGCACAGCCGTCGAGGAAGCTGCATGGATGCTGGCGGGCTGCCGAAAGGGCGTACCGTGCGGCGCCGATTCCCCCATCCTCCAACGCATGTGCCGCGCCGGTGTGTGTGGTTACAACTCGCTTGAGGAGCTGTACAGCCATGGGGCGCTTGCGCCCGAGCAGATGCAACAGGCGCGCGCACGGATGGAGGAAATCATCGCACTGTCGAAAGGTGTCTCCGGCAACGATGGTTCCATCGCCGGAGACGTTGTCGCGGGGCGGCCGGTCAGTCGGAATTGAAGCCGGGGGCCAGCGGACCGGGCAACGTGTGTTCCGGCCACGGCATCAACAAGGTGCAGGCGTCATACAGGCCGCAGAAATCCTGCCGCAGGTCGGCCGGTACCCAGCCTCCGTAGCTCACCTCGGTCGAGTCGCCGTTGCAGGCATAGGTGACATCGATCCAGCGGGTGTTGGTATGTGAGGCAGCCCCCTGGTGTTGGGTTCTGCCGGTGCAGTAGCGCAGGCTCTGGCCAATCAGCGTGTTGCTGGCGTCGAAATAGAGCCGGGAGACTGCATGGGTGGGCGCGGCATGCACTTCGGTGGCGCCACCCGCCAGGCCAAACAGCAACAACAGCGGAATTCCCATTCGCATCTGTGGTTCTCCTTGGGTTGTGTAAGCCGGCCGTGTTCCTGTCCTGTGGCCGGCGTGGCCATCTTGGCACAGCCTCTGCGGCGGTGCCGGCGTCATCGGGCGCGGCATCATCCGCCCGCCACACGCGCGCGCTATGCTGCGCGCCTGCCGCCCGATCCCGCCGCGATGAAGCTCGCCATCCTGTCCCGCAACAGCTCCCTGTATTCCACCCGCCGGCTGGTCGAGGCGGCGCGCGCGCGCGGCCACACCGTGCGTATCCTTGACCCGCTGCGCTGCTACATGCGCATCGCCGCCGATGGCTTCTCGATGCACTACAAGGGCCGGCCGATGACCGGCGTGGACATGGTCATCCCGCGCATCGGTGCCTCGATCACCCGCTATGGCACGGCCGTGCTGCGCCAGTTCGAGCTGATGGGGGCCCGCACGCCCAACCCGTCCGATGCGATCCTGCGCTCGCGTGACAAGCTGCGTGCGCACCAGCTGCTGGCTGCCAAGGGCATCGACATGCCGGTCACCGTGTTCGGCGACAACCCCGACGACACCGTCGACCTGCTGTCCATGCTCGGCCCGCCGCCGCATGTGGTGAAGCTCAACGAGGGCACCCAGGGCCGCGGTGTGATCCTCACCGAGAAGGCCAGCGCCTCGCGTGGCATCGTCGAGGCGCTGCGTGGGCTGTACGCCAATTTCCTGATGCAGGAGTTCATCGGCGAGGCCAAGGGCGCGGACCTGCGCTGCTTCGTGGTCGGTGACCAGGTGGTGGCCTCGATGCAGCGACAGGCGCCGGAGGGCGACTTCCGCTCCAACCTGCATGCGGGCGGTACGGCGGTGGCGGCCAAGGCCAGCCGCGCCGAACAGCAGGTCGCGGTACGTTCGGCCAAGGCGCTGGGCCTGTCGGTGTGCGGGGTGGACCTGATCCGTTCCGCGCGCGGCCCGCTGGTGCTGGAGGTCAACTCCACGCCGGGGCTGGAGGGCATCGAAGCGGCGTGCGGGGTGGACGTGGCCACGCGCATCATCGAGCACGTGGAGAAGCTTAAAAAGCCTTGATTATTCAGTTGCTTATAAATCTCATGGGTTGATGAGGCCGGGTTTAACATGCCTTTAATCGGCCCCGGCGTAGCCTTCAGCGAACCGCAGCTCTGCCTCTCAGCAGGATCGGTATCGGGATACATCTTCAGACCCAGGCGGGGGCACCGCCTGGGTCTTTTTTATGGGCGTCGCGCACCGCTTGTGGAGGCGCCGTGACGGCCGTAGAGTGGCCTCCATCGTTCCTGGATGGATCGGAGGCAAGCGATGTATCGCGTCACCATGATCGCGTTGTTGCTGGGGCTGGCAGGCACGGCTGTCGCCAAGCCGGAAAAAGCCGTTGTACAGATGGACCGGCAGATGCCGGTGGCCGAACAGGTCCGGAAGGTCGAGAAGGCCCTGGACGACGGCGACTACAGTGAGATCTCCGCAGATGACCGCGCCCAGGTGCGACAGGCACTGGCGCGCATCACCCAGCGGATGGGGGACCGCCAGACGCTGCAGGAACTGCCGCCGCAGGTCCAGAACGACGTCTTCAACGACCAGGAACGGGTCAATACCCTGCTTGCCCGGGCCCATGATGACAGCCGGCAGGTCTACCAATACACCCGCACCACCGGCAGCAACATGCCCAAAAGCCGCTGCATGACCGTGGCCGAACGGCGGCGCATCGAGGAGAAGGGCAAGGCCCTGCTCCATGACCAGCGCACCTTCACCGACCTCTCGCCTCCCGGCAACCGCTAGGCCGTCCGCCGCCCCTGCGCTTGGCACTTGCTGGCGTGAAGGTGGTGCGAATACAGTCAGCGATCCATTCAAACAAGGATTCGTTTGTCATGAAGTCCCTCCTGATGTCGGCGGTGCTGTTCTCGGGGCTGACCCTGGCCACCGTCGCCTCTGCGTCCAAAGAGTCCAGCGAAGTCTTCCTGCCCGGCAAGCCGCTGCAGCAGCAGATCGAGCGCATCGAAATCCAGCTCAACGATGGCGAGACCTACAGCGAACTGAAGCAGAGCGATCGCAGCCGGGTACGTGAGGCGCTGGTGCGCATGCGCACGGCCGTCGAGCAGCATCCGAACCGCGATTCGATGCCTGAACAGGTGCGAACCGATATCTTCAACGACCAGCAGATCGTGAACACGGTTTTGACACAAGCGCGTGAGGATAGTCGTCTAATATGCCAGCGCGAGAAGGTGACGGGTTCGAACCGGTCCACGACGCAGTGCAGCACCGTTGCCGAGCGCGCCCGGCAGAAGGACAGGGCACAGCGTGACATGAGCCAGGCCCAGCGCACCGGCAAATTCGTCAATTAGAGGTGACAGTGAGAATTCTGGTAATCGAAGACAACAGCGACATTGCGGCCAATCTGGGTGATTACCTGGAGGACCGCGGGCACACGGTGGACTTCGCGGCTGACGGGGTCACCGGCCTGCATCTGGCCGTGGTGCACGAGTTCGACGCGATCGTGCTGGATCTCAACCTGCCCGGCATGGACGGTATCGAAGTCTGCCGGAAGCTGCGCAATGAAGCGCGCAAGCAGACCCCGGTGCTGATGCTGACCGCGCGCGATTCGCTGGACAACAAGCTGGCCGGCTTCGATTCCGGTGCCGACGACTACCTGATCAAGCCGTTCGCGCTGCAGGAAGTGGAAGTACGTCTGAATGCCCTGTCGCGCCGTGGAAAGGGCGTGCAGACCCGCGTGCTGGAAACCGGCGATCTGGAATACAACCTGGATACGCTGGAAGTGCGTCGCCAGGGCAAGCTGCTGCAGCTCAACCCGACTGCACTGAAGATCCTGCAGGCGCTTATGGAAGCGGCCCCGGCCGTGGTGACCCGCCAGGAGCTGGAAACCCGGGTGTGGGGTGAGGAATTGCCCGACTCCGATTCGCTGCGCGTGCACATCCATGGCCTGCGTGCGGTGGTCGACAAGCCGTTTGAAGTGCCGCTGATCCAGACCCGCCATGGCATCGGATACCGCATCGCTACCCCGGAAGCCTGATTCGGTGGCAGCGAAAGGGGAGCGTCGGCGCACGCCTTATCGGCGGCGCCTGCGCAGCCGCATCATCGTCTCGTTCGTGTTGTTGGGCTTCTGCCTGACAACGCTGTTCGCGTTCGCCACCAACTGGGCCCGCATGCGGGTGGAAAACCAGTTGGTGGAAGACGTGATCAACCACAACATCGAAGAGTACGCGCGTCGCTTCTACGAGCACCCGGGGCGCAACCCGGCCGTGCCGGTGCAGCAGATCCGTGCTTACGCCTACTCGGCGGACAAATTCGACAAGGCGCGCGAGTCCTGGCCGCAATGGGCCGATCTGCAGACCGGCAACTACAACCTGAGCGGCACCGACGAGCAAGGGCAGCCGTATGCCTACAAGCTGGCCGTGCGCAAGAGCGATGATGCCTGGTTCTTCCTTGCCTATGACATGACCGACAGCGTGCGCGGTGGCAAACAGCTCAACCGCGCGCTGGTGTTGTCGGTGCTGGTGTTCAGCGTGCTGTCGCTGGTGCTGGGCTGGTGGTCGGCGTCGAAGGTGATGAAGCCGGTCTCGGATCTGGCAGCGCGGCTGCGTGCCTATCGCGGCGGCACCAGCGATCCCGAACCGCTGGCGCCGCGCTTCCCCGACGATGAGGTGGGGCAGCTGGCACAGGCGCTGGATGATTACTCGTCGCGGTTGACCGAGGTGGTGCAGCGCGACCGCGAGTTCAATGCCGACGTCAGCCATGAACTGCGCACGCCGCTGGCGGTGATCCGTGGCGCCACCGAGCTGCTGCTGACCCGCCCCGGCCTGGATGAGAAGGTGCTGCAGCGCCTGCAGCGCATCCAGCGCGCCGAACAGCAGTGCAGCGACCTGATCGGCGCGCTGCTGCTGCTGTCGCGCAACGAGCGCGGGCAGGGCACCAGCAACGTGGCCCGGGTGGCCGAGCAGCTGCTGGATGCGCACCGTGCACAGCTGGGTGGCAAGCCGCTGGAACTGGCGCTGGAAGGCGAACGCGATCTGGTGATCGACGCGCCGGAAGCGGCCTTGTCGGTGGCCCTGGGCAATCTGATCGGCAATGCCGTGAAGTACTCGCAGGATGGCGAAGTGCGCGTGCATGTGAGCGCCAACGCGGTTTCGGTGACCGACAGCGGCCCGGGCCTGAGCGAAGAAGACGCGGCCAAGCTGTTCCAGCGTGGCTATCGCGGTACCCATGCCGGCCATTCGCAGGGCGGCGGCATCGGCCTGTCGATCGTCAGCCGCCTGTGCGATCTGTACGGCTGGCAGGTAAGCGTGCGCCCGGGTGGCGAGCGCGGCGTAATCGCCACCCTCACGTTCTCGCCGAAGCCGTTGTAAGGGCCGCTGCTTTGGTAGGTGCCGACCTTGGTCGGCACGTGAGCCCCACGCAGGGCGTGAATCCACTGTCGTACGCAGCACGAATACGCCCGTCCGGGGCCGTCCGGTTCGCGATCCCCGCGGGCGTTGTGGCGCTGTTGCGTGTCAGGGCTCACGGTTCGGCGATCTGATTGCGCTGTTGGCGCATTTGCCCCCTGACGGACCGACGAGCACAGAGTCAGATGCTTCTGCCGGGATCACCCACCGTCCGCCAGGAGCTGCGCCATGTCATACCGCACCCATTACCCGAACCTGTATCAACTGGTCGGCGAATCGATCAGGCAGCTGTCTGTCGAAATCGCCCAGCGCGTCGAGGACGTACTGTCCGGGCCCGATGGCCTGATGCCGATGCTGAAGGGGCAGATGGACATCGACGGTTCCACGCAGCGCACCGGGCTGAGTGCCCCGGAGGCTGGCACGCTGGCAGGCATCCGGCACACCGTCGCAGGAATCACGAGCTTGACCCGGATGATGTATGCCGTGCATGTCGCACGCACCCGGGGAGGCCCGTCGCAGGTCGTGCCCCCGGATGCGATGAATGGCCTGCTGCTGGCTGCGCGGGAGCTGACCAGCCACGCACAACGGCAGTTGCGGGCCGAAAGGAATCGGGGTTCGGCGACGCTGCAATAGTCGCCGCGCGCGAGGCACCGCCCCGCAGCCGCTGTCGTATTCCGCCTTCCTGGCGGCTCGGCAACGGCTGCACGCCCCCGCGATGCATCGTGCAAGCGCTGTAATACCAAGCAGAAATTGATCTTCGACGCTTTTCAGACACTTTTCGGATTGCGTCCTCGGCATTGATCCGCCAAGGCTTGAAGCATGGAAAGCGCGTTTCTTCGCGCGCTGTGTCTGTCAAGGAACTGCCATGGATCACCGATCGTCGTTCGTTGCTGCCCACGAGGCGTCGTCGCGCGTCCATCGCTTCTGCGGCCCTACCGCGTTGCGGTTGATCGTGGAGCGCTGGCACGGCAGCGAATCGTTGTCCGAAGGCCTGCGCTGCCAGATCGATCTGCTGGGCGAGGCGTGCGAGCACAGCCTGGATGATTGGGTGGCCCGGCCGGCAAGCATCACCACACGCCTGCCGGACGGTGCAGACGTTGTCCGGGTAGGGCTGATCCGCAGTGTCGAGCGCCTGGCCTGCGCAGGCCACCTTGTGCGATACCGCGTGCACCTGGCCGACTGGACTGCCTGGCTGCATGACAGCCGCCACAGTCGCGTGTTCCAGGATCAGGACGTGGCCAGCATCATCAGCACCGTGCTCTCGGTGCACGCGCCGCTGGCGCATTGGTCCTGGCACGTTGGAAGTACTGCTGCCATCGACCGCCGGTGCCGGGGCTATCGCGTGCAGTACCGCCAATCGGACATGGCGTTCCTGCAGCAGCTGATGGCCGATGAAGGCCTGGGCTGGTGCATCCGCACGCTGCCCGATGTACCGGGCGGGCATACGATGATGATCTTCGGCGACAGTACCCGATGCTCGCTGCTGTCACGGCCCCGACGCCTGCACCAGACCCAGCGCGTGCCCGATGACGCGGGCATCGCGCTGTTGCATGAGACCTGTCGCGTCGTGCCGACCCACATGACCCGGGTGGCGGATCTGGACGATCCGTTGCGTGTGGTTTCGGCCAGCCTGCCTGTGCGCACTGTGGCCAGTGGCCCATTGGAGGACTATTCGCCGGCACGCCACGCGGCGTGGGAGACCTCGCGCGAGGCCTTGGCCGAGGTGATGCGCGACACCGAGGCAGCGTTGTGTGAGCAGCGGCGCTGGACCGGCGAAGGCACCGAGCCGGACTTCCAGCCCGGCTACGCATTCGAGGTGTTGCCAGAGCCCGGCCAGCGAGCGGTACCCGCGTTGCTGCTTACAGCGGTGCAGCACGCAGCGGTCAACACGCTGCCTGAGGTTCTCGAACTGCAGCAGCACCTGCCGCTGCACGCACTGCCCGACACCGTGCCTGCCGACCGTGCGCAGAGGCTGGGCTATGCCAATCGCTTCGAGGCCATGCCGTACGACCGTCGATGGCGACGTTCTCCGGATGGCAGGGCAGGGCGGTCGGCGGCCCCCGGCCCACAACTGGCCACCGTGCTCGGCGGCGATGACGGTGCGCCGCTGTACATGGACAGCAACGGGCGCATCCGTGTGCAGTTCGGCTTTGCCACCGACAGCAGGGCTGACAGCGGCTGGCTGCGCGTCGCCCAGACCTTTGCCGGCCCCGGCGGGGGCAGCCAGTTCCTGCCCCGCGTCGGCCAGGAGGTGGTGGTGGACTTCATCAACGGCGACCTCTGCCGCCCCATCGTGATGGGTGCGCTCTACAACGGCCGGGGCGAGTCACGCGCTGAAGCGCTGGCGTTGTCCAGCGATGCTGGCAGCAGTGCCCAGAACAACCTGGCCGGTGGCAACGCCCCGCGCTGGCATGCTGCAGGCGCGGGTGAATCGGCCCAGCGCAATGTGGGCGCCGTATGGGGCATCAGCTCGCAGAGCTGGGACGGCCTTGGCGGCAACAGTCTCGAGTTCGACGATAGCGACGACCAGCTGCAGGTGCGGCTTGGCACAACGCAATGCCACAGCGCGATCAGCATGGGTCACCTGCGTCACCTGCAACACAACTTCCGCGGCAGCCTGCGCGGAAGTGGATTCGAACTGCGCAGCGACGCGTGGGGCGCCGTGCGTGCCACGGCAGGCCTGTGGCTGGACAGCATGCAGCGCTCTGCGGCCACCCCGGCCGGTCTGCGCGCCGCGCCGGTCGCGCTGTTGCGGCAGACGCTCGTGCTGGCGCACTCCTTTGATGAAGCGGCACGGCAGCAGCGCACAGTGCGGCTGCGCGGCCACGCCGCCGAGGGCAACGGTGCCAGCGTGCTGCAGACCCTGGCCGACAGTGTGGCGGCATCGCAGCGGCTGCAGGGTGCTGACGAAGACATCCCTGCAACCGGGTCTGCGGTGCTTGGCCTGTCCGCACCGGCAGGCATCTGCCAGGTGGCCGGGCAGGCGATCCAGCTGGGGGTGGGGCACAGCACGCTGCTGGCCAGTGGCGGCAGTTCGGCGGTGACCGTTGCCGGCCATGGGCGTTGGCAGTGCCGCCAGGCCATCGGCGTGCTGGCTGGCGCGACACGCACTCCGGGGAGTGCCGGGTTGAGCGTGGTGGCTGGCCAACAGGTGCTTGATATGCAGGCGCAGGCAGACGCCGTGCACCTGCAGGCGCGCGCTGGGCTGGTGGCGGCCAGCCAGCACGGGGAGGTGCAACTGGCGGCAGGCAACACGCTGCACATCGCAACGGCCGGCGGCGCTTCGATCACCCTGGCGGACGGGCACCTGCGGGTGAGCTGTCCAGGCACATTGACCTTCAAGGCCGGCAACCGGCACTTCACCGGTCCGGTGCAGGAGCTGTTTCCGCTGCCGCAGTTCGCACAGACGGTCTGCGTGGAGTGCCTGCTGAAGGCGATGCAGGCCGGCCTGCCATGGTCTACGAAGAATGGCTGACGCCCCGTGGATCGATCCGTGGCGGCATTCCCGGTTGCCGTGGCAGACCCCCGGCGACCAGTGTGTGGACGCGCGGCCCGCCTGTGCACTGCTGGACATGGCATTCGCGCCGGACGCCTGGACGCAGCTGCGCGCGCTGGCCGCTGACGTGGTGCCGCTGTTTACGCATCGCTATACCGGCAAAGGGTTGGACCGGTTGTCGCCATGCCTGGTGGTCCTGCCGGACGAAGCCAGAGCACGCGAACGCTGCTGGCAGGCGCTGCTGGACCTGAGCAACGGCGCACCGATGCTGTCGGTGCTGCGCAGCACCGGCGACCCGCATGCATTGGCCGAGCACCTCCGGCGCATCTGGGAGGGCCGTTCCAGCACCGGCCAGCCGTGGTTGCTGCGCTGGGCCGATGGGCGTGCCGCCGCCCGTCTGCTGGATGCGCTGGACGATGCACAGCGGACGCGCGTACTGGGCGGTCTGCACGACTGGCACCTGCCTACCCGCATCGGAGATTGGATGTGCGTGACCGGCAAAGGAGGAGTGCCGTTCGATGCCGACGCCAGGCCACTCACGTTCACCGCGGCGCAGGAGGCCACACTACGGAGCGGAAGCCAGGCCGATGCCATCGCGCGCTTCATTCTGCAGCGGCCCGTGCTGCGCCCGGACGGCATGCTGCCCTCGCAGGTGCATCGCTGCGCGGAGCACGTGCTGGAACGTTTGGCACGCCGAGGCATCGATCACCCCGCGCTGGCGCATCGGATGACGATCAAGGAGGTTGCCGTGAGGAATGGGCGCCATGGCGAAGATGAGACGCCATGAAGAAGTTTCTGACGAGGGTGATTCTGATTGGACTGGCGCTGTTTGCTTTGGCAGGCCTGGTGCTGAAGTTCATGGATTTCAGGATTGGTCCACTACCGCCAGGTCCTCCGAAGCCACGCATCATTGAGCCGGATACTGGTCACGATATCACTGACGCGCCACTGGAGATGTCATTGAGAATCGGCGTAGCCAACTACTCGGATGACGGGTTGGGGACGGTCTTCATTAATGACGCTTGGGCGGGTGGGATGGAGCCACGAGCCAGTGGGAACGCTGCAACCTGCTGCGTAGCGTTGCCTCGTCTCTGGCATCCGGGGTTGAAGGTGACGGTGGTCTATCGCACCAGCAGCATGTTTCTCAGGGATCCTCAGAGCTACGTTGAGAGGGACATTCTTGTCGCGCCATATGAGCCGTTTCTAGATGGATTCATCTATTTCTTCTACTTTCCAGGTGATCAGGTGAGGGTGGTAGCTACACCTTATACGCCCGGTTATCCTGGGTTCGCATACGACATTCAGTTTGCAGGGCGTGAGCGTGACGAAGCAAAGATTGCACGGTTTCTTATGGAGACCGCTGCTGAGGAGGTAGTGCAATGAGAGTGGCTGTATCACCTCCGGCTTCTGACAGTAGTGCCAGCTTGAGTCATCGTGAACTAGCTCGCAATGAAGGTGCGAATGTCGAATCATCTTCCGATTGTGGTGCGGGGATCTTCATTGGTTGCTTCTTCGATGGAGCGCGAAATCACAGGCTGAATTATCATCGCCTGGGTAATAAAACTGAATCAAACATCTCGCGCCTTTTTGAAATTTTTAATCGCGATTTCTTCTGCTTTCCGGGTTATCAGGTGCGGGTCACGGCCACTTCCTACTCCCCAGGATATCCAGGATTCGCTTACGACATCGACTTCGGTGATGGACACGATGATCTAGAAAAGATTAAGAGATTTCTGGAAGCAACAGCGGGCAAGGAGGCGGAATGGTGAGGGTAAGGGTATCTACTCCGACGTCAGAGCAACCAACGCAGCTCAGTTCCAGTGAAGCGGGGCGATATGCGGCCTCATTGTCGGAAATCGGATCCGACTGCGGTGTGGATCTTTCAATGATCTGCTTCGCATTCCCGCCGATGTGCGTTGCTGTGTGCACATGGTGGCCGCGCATGAAGTACGCGGCTCGTTCCCGGTGGACCTGGTGGATGGCGCGAACTGCGAGCAGATCATCTACCCCAACCTGCGTCGTAGACGAGGGTGCGTTTGAATGAAGGGCGTTGAGCGAATGGCCGTGGTGAAAAAGGTGTTTGTCAGGATTGCACTGATCGGGCTTGCGCTGTTTGCCTTGGCGGGTCTGGTGCTGAAGTTCATGGATTTCAGGATGGGTCCACCACCGCCCAGTCCTCCGAAGCCACGCATCATTGACGCTGCGTCTGGCCACGATATCACCGACGCGCCGTCAGAAATGCATCTGATGATTGGAATTGCGAACTACTCTGATGAGGGATTAGGAAAAGTCTTCATCAATGATGCGTGGGGTGGTGCGATGCGTGCCCGAGCCAGTAGCAATGGCCGAACCTGCTGCGTGACGCTTCCTCGGCTTTGGCATCCGGGCCTGAAAGTAACGGTTGCTTACCGTACGAGTAGCATGTTCCTTAAGGATCCGCATAGCTATATTGAGAAGGAGATTTTTGTGCCGCACTACAAGCCCTTCTTGGATGGTTTCATCTTCTTTATGTATTTCCCTGATGATGAGGTGAGGGTCATAGCTACGCCATATTTTCCGGGTTTCCCTAAATTTGCTTACGATCTTGATTTTGCCGACAGCGAGCGTGATCCAGAAAAGATCAATGGATTTCTTGAGGTGACGGCAAGGGGCGGGGTGACAGAATGAGAGTAAATGTGGCGCCTCCGGTGTCAGATCCTTCGGCGCAACTCAGTTTGACTGAACTAGGGAGATACTCCTCTTCCCGTATGGGGACTGAAACGGATTGCGGAGTAGACGTGTCAATGGGCTGCTTCTTCGATGGGACTCGTAATCACAGGCTGGCATCGAAGAAGCGTAAGGACATGAGCGAGAGCAATGTGTCTCGACTCTTCGACGTCTATGATCTAGGGCGAGCCAAAGGAATTGGTCGTCGGCCAACCAATTTTGCGAGCTACATCCAAGGCGTCGGCACCGAGGCGCTGAGAGAAATTGGCGACACCGGCACCGGCTGGCATGCCCGTGCCGGCGCGGCGGCGGGCTGGGGCGGCGAGGGTCGGGTGAATTGGATGCTGATGAAGGTCCAGGACCACCTCTTGACCCATTTTGCAGAGACAACCGTCACGACCGCGATGGGCTTCGATTCCACCGTCCCCATCGCGCGCAAGATGAGTGCCGATCTCCGCTTGCACCTGCAGGACGTAGAGCGCTTGGCGCAGGCGGCGCGGATGTCGCTGTCCAACTACCTAGCGGTCAACCAAGGGCAGGAGGAAATCGATCTTCGCAACTCACTGAGCGGCGGCTTCTGGAACATGGTGGGCGCGTTGCAGCGGGTGCGCGGAACCCATCTGGCGCGCGCCGATCACGTGGGGCGCCGGGCAGTCTTGCAGGAGCGACGCGCTTTTCTTGCGAAGAAGGTGGCCCCGTTCCAGAAACAGAATCCCCGTGTAGACCGCATCCGTATATCGGTGTTCGGCTTCTCGCGCGGCGCCACCGAGGCGCGCGTGTTCTGCAACTGGCTCGGCGATGCGTGCGACCCAGGTCCCGGGCCCCTGCGCTTGTGTGGAATTCCGGTGCAGATCGATTTCGTCGGCTTGTTCGATACGGTCGCGTCGGTAGGTGCCGCGCAGAGCTTCTTTGAGTCGATGTTCGATGGCCACGGTGGTTGGGCGTCGGCCGAAGACCTGCGCATTCCAGCCGATGTACGCCGCTGTGTGCATATGGTGGCTGCGCATGAAGTACGCGGTTCGTTCCCGGTGGACCTGGTGGACGGCGCGAACTGCGAGCAGATCATCTACCCCGGGGTACATTCGGATGTGGGCGGCGGCTACACGCCCGGTGAGCAGGGGCGTTCGCCGAAGGATGCCGACAAGCTTTCGCAGATTCCGCTATGCGACATGTACCGGCATGCGCTGGCAGCAGGGGTGCCGTTGCTGCCGATGGACGAAGCGGATAAGGAAACCGCCGCTCAGTTCGAGGTCTCCCCGAAACTGCGCCAGCACTACAACGCGTACCTGCAGGCGATGGCGCCGTTCCTGCCGGCCAGCACCCCCGCCGCCAAGGCCAACCGCACCGCGGTGCTGATGTATGCCCATTATCGCCAGTACCTGCTGTGGCGTCGGCAGCATCTGGATGACTTCGATCGCCTGCCGGGCTACCTGCAGGCGCCTGAGCAGGACCGCGCGGACCTGGGTGGCGGCAATGCCGAGCTGGTGCAGGAGGCGCGGGCGATGCGCTACAACAACGCCACGGCCCGCCTGCGCACCGAGGAACCTTACGCGGCCCACCACGGCATGGCCACGCCGCCTCGGTTCCAGGGTATTCCCGTGCAGGATTTCGTGCAGGCGAGGTTGCGGGGCAAAAAGGAACAGCAGTGGCTGGATGGCCAGATCCAAGCGATCTGGGACTCGCGGCAGGCCCCGCCGGCACCCGTGGCAGCGTTTCTGGATGGATACGTGCACGACTCGCGGGCGTGGTTCAAGCCGTTCGGGCTGGACGATGACGAGTGGGTTCACGTGCAGCGGCGCGAGCGTGAGGCGTATCAGCAGCGGATGCGCGAGCTGGATGCGATTGAGCGGTCCCATCGGCAGGAGCGCGAGCGCATGCAACGCTCCGGGCAGATGTTCCAGCCGCGGGTGCCGTTGGGAATGTCGGTGCAGGAGCTGGAAGCGCTGACTGACTGGCGGCAGCGCCCCGACGACTTCGATGAAGCATTGCAGCTGACCGGGCGCGAGTACCACTGGCAGTGGGGCTATCTGCGCTGGCGCACCTGCTATCTCAATCCGCCCGGCGTGACGGTGGCCGAGGCATCGGCACGCAGGTGGCAGCGTGCGGAGGAGGCGGCCGCCTAGGGAGCGCGCGGAGTGTCGTAACCGGCGTGCTCGGCGCTACTGGTGCGGCTCAGCGCCGAGGTGCATCGCGACACCTGTGTGATGCGTTGCGCGCCTCTGGCGTGTGTCGTTGCACGAATCCTTGCAGTGGCGATTTTCCCTACAGAAATGCGCTTCGTGAGGTGGCGTGATGGCTGGGCCGGGGCGGGTGCCTTGGCCGGGATTGGCGTCCTGAAATCAACTCCAAGATGGAAAGCTTCCGATGCCCTGCGCGGCGTCGCGGACAATGCACCGCGTCTGTCTTATGGCGGACGGTGCGTGGGGATTCGTCAGAATCCGCCGGAGTTTTCATCCATCTGGGAGTTGTCCGGTACGCCAACCCGCACCGTCCGCCACCTTGCTTCTGCAGGTGGCTTGCCGTCTGCGAGGAACTCACCATGTCCGCACGCCCCGAATTTCCCCATCTTTCCGCCCTGATTGGCGATGCCGCCAACCGGCTGCCTGCCAATGCGGCCGAGCGGCTCGAAGCCCTGCTCGATGACCCCGAAGACCTGTTGCCTACCCTGCTGGCTCGCATGGATGGCCATGACGGCCCGGATGGCCGGCGGTGCGATGTGCAGGGTCTTAGCCCCGCGCAGGCCGCAACCCGGGCTGGGCTCGGGCGTACGTTGGCGGGCCTGGATGTGCTGGTCCAGGTGCTGCACGCCGCTGCAGCCGCACGCGAGCAGGGCGGTGCCCACCAGCAGCTCAGCCCGGATGTGGTTGATGGCTTGCTGTTGGGCGCCCGAGAGCTGGTCCGCCACGCGCGGCAACAGGTGGAGTAGCGCCGCGCGGTGCGTGGACGCGCTTCGGTAGTGCCGGCCGCTGGCCGGCAACCAGGTCTCAGCCCGCGGCCAAGCCCAGATACCGCGCATGCAACTGTTCCACCTGCACCTGCAGATCCTCCGGCCGCCCATCATTGACCACCACGTCATCGGTCAGCGCCAACCGCTGCGCAGGGCTGGCCTGCGCGGCAATCATCCGGTCGGCCAGTGCGGCGTCGATACCATCGCGCTGCATCAGCCGCGCGTGCTGCACGGCTTCGGGGGCATCCACCAGCAGTACCCGGTCCAGCCACGGATAGGCCTGGCGTCCGCCAACCTCGGTCAGCAGTGGAATGGCGGCAATCGCATAGGGGCTTGTGGCCTGCTCGCACTGCTGTTGCATCAGCAGGCGGATGGCGGGGTGGGTGATGGCTTCCAGCGCCACCCGTTCGGCCGGGTCGGCGAAGACGTGGGCGCGCAGGCGCGCCCGGTCCAGGCTGCCGTCGGCCAGCAGCATGTCAGCGCCGAAGCGTTCGGCGATACGGCCCAGCGCCGGGCTGCCGGCGGCCACCACGGCGCGCGCGGCCAGATCGGCGTCGGCCACCACGATGCCCAGCGCCTCGAAGCGCCGGGTCACCTCGCTCTTGCCGGCGGCGATGCCGCCGGTCAGGCCAACCACGTACCGGCTCATGGGGAATCCCCTCAGCGCAGGCCGCTCAGGACCAGATACTGCTCCACCAACGGCCCGCCCCACATGAAGTACAGCCAGCCGGCGATGGCCAGGTAGGGCCCGAACGGGATGGGCGTGGCGCGATCACGGCCCCGGCTGTACAGCCAGATCGAGCCGATGATGGCGCCCAGCACCGAGGACAGCAGGATGATCGGGAGGATGCCCTTCAGCCCGCACCAGGCACCGAGTGCCGCCAGCAGCTTGAAATCGCCGTGGCCCATGCCTTCCTTGCCGGTCAGCTGCTTGAACAGCCACCAGACCGCCCAAAGCGACAGGTAGCCCAGCGCTGCGCCGATCAGGGCGGGCTTGGCCGGCATGTACAGGTTGTCGATGCTGCCTATCAATCCCAGCCACATCAGGGGCAGGGTCAACTGGTCCGGCAACAACTGGGTGCGCAGGTCGATGCCGGACAGGGCGATCAGGAAGCAGGTCAGCACGATGGCACCGAAGCCCTGCCAGCCGAAGCCGAACTGCCAGACACAGGCCAGTACCAGCAGCGAGGTCATGGCCTCCACCAGCGGGTACTGCAGCGAGATCGGCGCCTTACAGTGGCGGCACTTGCCGCCCTGGATGACCCAGCTGAACAGGGGAATGTTCTCGTACCAGCTCAGCTTGTGCTTGCAGTGCGGGCAGTGCGAAGGCTCGACCACGATGCCCGGTGGGGGCGGTTCGTAGTAGTCCGGTTCCTCCAGGACTTCGCGCGCATCGCGCTTCCACTGCCACTCCAGCCGCTTGGGCAGGCGCAGGATGACGACGTTCAGGAAACTGCCCAGCAGCAGTCCCAGGGCGGCCACGGCGGGGTAGCCGAGGCCGGGATGCTGGTCGAGAAAAGCCATGTATGTGTTATCCGACGACGGAAGCGAGCTTGAAGATCGGCAGGTACATGCCAATGACCATGCCGCCGACGATGGTACCAATGATCACCATGATGATCGGCTCCAGCAGGCTGCTCAGGGCGTCAACGGCATTGTTGACCTCCTGCTCATAGTACTCGGCCACCTTGAACAGCATCGCATCCAGGGCGCCGGCCTCTTCGCCGATGCCGGTCATCTGGATGACCATGTGCGGGAACAGGTTGCGCTGCTTCATCGCCACATTCACGGGGTAGCCCACCGAGACATCGTCTCGCATGCGAAGGACGGCCTCCTCGTACACCGTATTGCCGGTGGCACCGGCCACGATGCCCAGCGCCTCCACCAGCGGGACACCTGCCTTGAAGGTGACGGCCGTTGTACGGGAGAAGCGGGCGATAGCACTGTTGTGCATCAGCTGCCCGATCACCGGTACCTTCAGGACCAGCCGATCCATCGTGTGCTGCAGTTTGGGCGAGCGCTTGTAGGCGGCGATGAAGCCGAAGATGGAGCCGATGATGACGATGAGTATCAGCCACCACCACGACACCATGAACCGGGACATGTTGACGATCATCTGCGTGAAGGCCGGCAGGTCCGCGCCGAAGCCCTTGAACACGTCTTCGAACTGCGGCACAACCCATACCAGCAGGATGCCGCTGACGATCAGTGCGACTGCCAGCACCATGGCCGGGTAGAACATCGCCTTGCGGATCTTGCCCTTCAGGGCTTCGATGTTCTCTTTGTAGGTAGCGACGGTATCAAGCACCGTCTCCAGTACACCGGCGCCTTCACCGGCCTTGACCAGATTCCGGTACAGCTCATCGAACTGCACCGGGTGCTTGCTGACCGCCTCGTAGAGCGAAGAACCGCCCTCGATATCGGTGCGGAGCGAGTCCACCATCTTCTTCATGCGCGGGTTCTTGTGCCCGCTGCCGATGATGTCCAGCGCCGTTACGATCGGCACGCCGGATTTCATCATGGTCGCCATCTGGCGGCTGAAGAAGGCGATGTCCTTCGGCGATATCTTGCTGCCTGCCGCACCAAAAAGCGGTTTGGGCTTGACCTTGACCTGGCCCGGGTTGATGCCCTGTCGGCGTAGTTCGGCCCTGAGCAGATTGGCGTTCTTTGCCATCTGCTCACCCTTCATCTTCACTCCGCGCTTGTCGGTCCCCTCCCAGACAAACGGCTGCAGCTCCGTGGTGCTGCGCGCCACGGGCTCCTTCTTGATCGCACTGCCACTGACAGACATATAGGCTCCCCAAGACCCGCCATCCCCAGCGGGCGTCTAGCCGTCGATGGTAGCCGGTTCATGGCCGTCTGGGCAGTTGGAAGGCGGCCCAGCGTGCGATTTCGTGCCGGGGGCCGGCCAAAGGTGACGCACTGCGTCACATTGCCGCGTCCATCGCAGATTCGGATATGGGGGGTTCCCATCCGCAGAATTGCTGCCATCATGGGCGCGGGGAAATCCAGGGGGAGGCGTGCCGGGGTTGGCACGCAACCTGCGTTGATCCACCCGCAGGGGGCAGGACCCGCTCAACTGGCCGCTGGCCGGACCGAACCTGTCCGCTGATATCAACCACCACTATCTTGGGGATGTACCACAATGAAGAACCAGAAGGGCTTCACCCTTATCGAACTGATGATCGTCGTCGCGATCATCGCCATCCTGGCCGCCATCGCTCTGCCGATGTACCAGGACTACGTGGCCAAGTCGCAGGCCACTGCCGGCCTCGCTGAAATCACCCCGGGCAAGACCCAGGCCGAAGTTCTGCTGAATGAAGGCAAGAGCTACGCCGACGCTGCTGGCATCGGTCTGACGGCGGCGACTGAGCGCTGCGCCATCTCCGGTACCGGCGATGCCGAGGACGGCACCGCTTCGATTGCTTGCGTGCTGAAGGGCAATTCCAAGGTTGCGACCAAGAATGTCACCCTGAACCGCAGTGCAGCCGGTGCTTGGACCTGCACCACTGACTTGGAAGATAAGTATCGTCCGGCCGGTTGTGGCGAAGCCGCAGCAAACCCGTAATCGATTACGGGTTTTCATGATGTGAGCAAGAGCCCCGCGATGCGGGGCTCTTGTTTATGGGATATCGGTACGTTGAAGCAACGGGTCCGAAGGTTAGGTTTAGACAATCTGTTTGGGGACAGACTGGTCATGAAGCATCCAAACGAAGAGGGGTTCACCCTCATCGAACTGATGATCGTCATCGCGATCATCGCAATCCTCTCTGCCATCGCTGTGCCTCTTTACCAGGTCTACATGGCCAAGGCACAGGTAGGTGCTGCTCTGGCGGATATCCGACCGGGGAAAACCACGATGGAGTACGTGGCGCAGGATGCGAAAGATGCAAGTGTTGTAACGGCAGCCTATATCGGCCTTGTGCCGACACAGCGTTGCCCGACGATTGAAGCGAAGCTGGACAGTGCGGGTGTCGGCAGCATTACCTGCACGCTGCAAGGTGGTAGCGCGGTGCAGGGCAAGGATCTGATCCTCCGCCGTGCGGCGGATGGCATCTGGAGCTGCGATGGCAGTGCCTTCGAAGCGCGGTATCGTCCGGCAGGCTGTTGAGTGAAATCCGGCCCGCCAATGGGATGTTGGCGGGTCGTTGACGGGGCTATCATGCCCGGGGGAGTCAGGATCATGCCTGCCGGGCCGGAAGGTTCAGGCATGGCAGTGTTGCTTATGGATGGGCAATGCCGACGGTCACGGGGCCGTGGCAGGTTCTGCTGCCCGGTGCTGCGCCTCTGGAAGGTGCGTGGTACCGCCAGACCCATGAGCCAAGGATTCATATGAATGCTGTAACCACCGCCAACCTCGTCGGCATCACCGGCCTGGCCCGCCGCCTGGTCCAGGACGGCGCCCTGGATGAAGCGGGCGCACGCGATGCCATGGCCAAGGCTGCCGCCGCACGCCAGCCTCTGCCAACCTGGTTCGCCCAGAACAGGGTGGTCGGTGCCGCGCAGCTGGCCGCGGCCAATGCGGTCGAGTTCGGCATGCCGCTGTTCGATGTCTCCACCTTCGACGCCAACCAGAACGCGATGAACCTGGTCAGCGAGGAACTGCTGCGCAAGCACAACGTGCTGCCGCTGTTCAAACGCGGCGGCAAGCTGTTCGTCGGTACCAGCAACCCGACCCACTCGCTGGATGAGATCAAGTTCCACACCAATCTGGTGGTGGAACCGATCCTGGTGGATGAAGACCAGATCCGCCGTACGCTGGAGCAGTGGCATGCCAGCCACGACACGCTCGGTGACGCGCTGGGCGGTGACGACGAAGGCATGGGCAACCTGGAGGTCTCCGCCGGTGACGAGGACCTGGGCACCGGCGGTGATTCCGGAATCGATGCCAAGGGCGACGACACCCCGGTGGTGAAGTTCGTCAACAAGGTGCTGGTCGATGCCATCCGCAAGGGCGCCTCGGACATCCACTTCGAGCCCTATGAAGACGACTACCGGGTGCGCCTGCGCATCGACGGGTTGCTGAAGATGGTGGCGCGCGCGCCGGTGAAGCTCAATCAGCGCATCGCCGCGCGCCTGAAGGTGATGGCGCAGCTGGACATCGCCGAGAAGCGCGTGCCGCAGGACGGCCGCATCAAGCTCAACCTGTCCAAGACCAAGCAGATCGACTTCCGCGTGAGCACACTGCCGACCCTGTTCGGCGAGAAGGTGGTGCTGCGTATCCTGGATGGCAGTGCGGCCAAGCTGGGCATCGACAAGCTGGGCTACGAGCCGGACCAGCAGAAGCTGTTCCAGGATGCCATCCACAAGCCCTACGGCATGGTGCTGGTGACCGGCCCGACCGGTTCGGGCAAGACCGTGTCGCTGTATACGGCGCTGGGCATCCTCAACGACGAGACGCGCAACATCTCCACCGCCGAAGACCCGGTGGAAATCCGCCTGCCCGGCGTCAACCAGGTGCAGCAGAACAACAAGCGCGGCATGACCTTTGCCGCTGCGCTGCGCTCGTTCCTGCGCCAGGACCCGGACATCATCATGGTCGGCGAAATCCGCGACCTGGAAACGGCGGAGATTGCGATCAAGGCGGCGCAGACCGGCCACATGGTGCTGTCCACGCTGCATACCAACGATGCGCCGCAGACCATCGCGCGCCTGATGAACATGGGCATCGCGCCGTACAACATCACCAGCTCGGTGACGCTGGTGATCGCCCAGCGCCTGGCGCGCCGCCTGTGTGGCAACTGCAAGCGCCTGGCCACGCTGCCCGAGCATGCGCTGCTGGCCGAGGGCTTCACCCAGGCGCAGCTGGATGCGGGCATCCAGCTGTACGAGGCGGTCGGCTGCGACGAGTGCACCGAGGGCTACAAGGGCCGCACCGGCATCTACCAGGTGATGCCGATGACCGATGAGATCGCCACGATCGTGCTGGCGGGCGGCAACGCGCTGCAGATTGCCGAAGCGGCGCAGCAGATCGGCGTGAATGATCTGCGGCAGTCGGCATTGAAGAAGGCGGCCGCGGGCATTACCAGCCTGGCCGAGATCAATCGCGTCACCAAGGATTGAGGTAGATCCACGCCATGCGTGGATGCCGCGATGCATGAGGTTGCCGGCCAGCGGCCGGCACTACCGCTTGGGTCTGCGTTCGTGATCGGGACTGCGTGGTCCCGGCTCTACTCCATTCCCAGCTTCTTCAGCTTGTAGCGCAGCGCGCGGAAGGTGATGCCCAGCTGCGCGGCGGTGCGGGTCTTGTTCCAGCGGTTCTCTTCCAGCGCGCGCTGGATGGCGCTGCGCTCGAGCTGCTCGATGTAGGAGGGCAGGGCGGCGCTGCCCGGCTGCAGGTCGGCCACCGCTTCGGCCGGGGCGGCACTGCCTGGGGCGCGCGGGGCGTGCTGCGGCAGGCGCAGGTCATCGGCACCGATGCAGTCTTCCTCGGCCAGTGCCAGCGCACGTTCCAGGATGTTCTCCAGCTCGCGCACATTGCCGGGGAAGGCATACTGGGCCAGCGCCTCCAGTGCCGACGGCGCCAGCAGCGGGGTGGCGCGGCCATGGCTGCGGGCCAGCCGCGCCAGCACTGCCGCGGCCAGTTCCGGCAGGTCCTGGCGGCGCTCACGCAGCGGCGGCACCTTCAGTTCGATCACGTTGATGCGGTAGTACAGGTCGTGGCGGAAGCGCCCGTCTTCGACCAGTTCCGCCAGGTCGCGGTGGGTGGCCGAGAGAATCCGCACGTCCACCGGTTCCTCGTTGGGTGCACCGACCGCGCGCACCGATTTTTCCTGGATCGCGCGCAGCAGCTTCACCTGCATCTGCAGCGGCAGTTCGGCCACTTCGTCCAGGAACAGGGTGCCGCCATGGGCAGCCTGGAACAGGCCCGGCTTGTCGGCGTGCGCGCCGCTGAAACTGCCCTTGCGATGGCCGAAGAATTCACTCTCCATCAGCTCGCCGGGGATGGCGCCGCAGTTGACCGGCACGAACGGGCCGGCCGCACGCGCGCCCTGGGCATGGATGGTGCGCGCGACCAACTCCTTGCCCACCCCGGACTCGCCCAGGATGTAGACCGGCGCCTGGCTGCGCGCGACCTTGCCGATGGTGGTGCGCAGCACGTCCATGGCCGGCGAATCGCCGAGCAGGCGCGCACCCTGTTCGGCACTGGGGCCGGGCGTGGGGCGTTCGGTGTTGTTGAGTTCCAGTGCGTGCTTGACCAGGCCGCGCAGCACCGAGATGTCCACCGGCTTGCTGACGAAGTCGAAGGCCCCGGCCTTCAGCGCTTCCACCGCCAGATCCATGCTGCCGAAGGCGGTGATCATCGCCACCGGCGTGCGCGGATAGTGCTGGGCGATCTCGCTGACCAGTTCGATGCCGTTGCCATCCGGCAAGCGCATGTCGGTGATGCACAGGTCATACGGATTGCTGGCCAGCAGTTCACGTGCTTCGGCCAGGTTGGCGGCGGTACTGATGCGCAGCCCCATGCGGCCGAGGGTCAGTACCAGCAGTTCGCGGATGTCGCGTTCGTCGTCGACGACGAGGGCGCTGCGGGTTTCGTTCATGGGCGTGAAAGATAAACGAGGGGGCTGGATGCGACAAATGTTTGACGCACGGAATCGGAATCAGGTGGGCAGCAGCGTGTGCGGACCGGGCAGCACCAGGCGGAAGCAGGAGCCACCGGCCGGCACCGGGATGTAGTCGAGCCGCGCCTGGTTGGCCCGGCACAGCTCGCGGGCGATATACAGGCCCAGGCCGGTGCCGTGCTCGGACGTGGTGAAGAACGGGCGGAACAACTGCGCGGCCACGCTCTCGGGAATGCCCGGGCCGCGGTCCATCACGTCGATCACCGCGCTGCGCTCGTGCTGGGCCACGCGCAGGCGCACCCGCGCCGGCTGCTGGCCGATGCGCCCGTACTTGAGCGCGTTGTGCACCAGCACGGTCAGCACCTGGTACAGGTGGCGGGTATCGACCTGGGCCATCACCGCGGTGTCATTGATGATCGGTTCGATGCTGTCCGTCTCCAGCGTCTGCCCCTGCTTGTACTCCAGCACGAAGCGGCGCACGAAGGCGGCCAGGTCCACGTTCTCGGGCGTGGCGCGCTCGCGTCGGGCCAGCCCCAGCACGCTTTCGACGATGCCGTTGGTGCGCTGGCATTGCTGGCGGATGATCTGCAGCAGTCGGCGCTCGCTTTCGTTGAAGCCGGTGCCTTCCTCGAGCAGCTGCACGGCATAGTTGATGGCCGCCAGCGGGTTGCGGATCTCGTGGGCGAGGCTGGCCGAGAAGCGGCCCATCGCCGACAGGGTGAGCGATTCGGCGCGGCGGGACACCACGCTGGAATCGTCCAGGAACACCAGCGCCAGGTCGCTGCCGGCCAGCAGGCGCGCGAAGCGCGGCTGCACTTCCGGCTGGTCGGGGTTGAGCTGCAGCGGCAGTTCGTCCTGTGCCCAGCCATTGCGCCAGCGCTGCAGGCGGCGGGTCAGTTCCGGCGCGGCGCTGGCCAGGTCCAGGCGCCCGCTCTCGCCGTTGCCGTCGCTGTCGCCCAGCAGCATCGAGGCGGCCTCGTTGGCCAGGGTGATGCGGTTGTCGGCGTCCACCACCAGCACGCCGGTGCGCATGCGGCGGATGATCAGTTCGTTGATCTGGAACAGGTTGGCTACTTCGTCGCCGCGCTGGTTGGCCAGCTGCTGGTTGCGGCGGGCGCGGTTGCCGACCTGGTAGCTGATGAAGGCCAGGGCCAGGTAGCTGGTGGTGAACATCGCCAGCTCGGCCAGGGTGCGGGTGGGGTCGCCGCCTTCCAGCAGCTTCCAGGTGTATTCGACGCCGGTGGCCAGGCTGGCGGCCAGCGCCAGGCCCAGGCCGAGGCTGAGTGGCAGCAGGGTGGCGGCGGCGGCGATGTTGAACAGCAGCGACATCGAGATGCCGGCGCTTGCACCGGGCAGGGCATGCGACAGCAGGGTGGCGGCAACGATGTCCACCAGCACGCCGCTGACCACGATCGGCCGCAGCCAGCGTTCGTTGCGGCCGATCACCAGGGCCAGCAGCGACAACGCCAGATAGATGACCGCAACCACATCGGCCAGCCGCGGGTGATGGGCCTCGCCGACCAGGCCGGACAGAGGGCTGTAGAGCAGGGCGGCGATGACGGTTGCGATCAGCACCCGGTACAGCGCGAAGAAATACAGCTCACGCCGCGGGATCGATTCGATGCGGTCGATCAATGAAGCACTGGGTGACACGCCGGAACTCCCCTTCTGGCTGCCTGGGTCTGGAATCTGCGATGCACCGGTCCGGCGTCCCCTGAAGCCGGGCCGGCGCGTCGCTTCTATGTGGCCCGTGGTGGAAGCGGTCGAGCAGGCTCGACGCTGCACACCCTGGCTGACCAGTATAGGCCCCCGCAAAGCGTGCCGTGGGAGTGGCCCGGATCGCGCATTTGGCCGCCCGCGGACACCGGTGGCCAGCGCCGGGCCCGGCGCAACTGCCTGAATGACGGTGGAAATCTGGCCGGGTCTGGCGTTTTGTACAGACTTCTTTGCGCCCCGGCGCTGGCTCGGCCACAATAGTGGGCCCGCCGCGGTCCATGCCGGCGCCCCGCCGGGGCCCTGAGGAATTGCGTGCGGTCGTTCCTATTCCCACGGTGACGCATGAATTTCCACGAATACCAGTCAAAACAACTGCTTGCCGAGTACGGCATCCCGGTCCCGGCCGGCAAGGTCGCTGCGACCCCGGACGAAGCGGTTGCCGCTGCCAACTCCCTGGGCCAGGGCCCCTGGATGGTCAAGGCGCAGATCCACGCTGGCGGCCGCGGTAAGGCTGGCGGCGTCAAGTTCTGCAAGACCACCGACGACGTGAAGGCCGCTGCGGCCAAGATGCTCGGCACCAAGATGGCCACCTACCAGACCGCTGGCGTTGAACTGCCGGTCAACCTGGTGCTGGTGACCACCGCCGGCGAGATCGTCAAGGAACTGTACCTGTCGGTGCTGGTCGACCGTGGCACCAAGACCATCACCTACATCGCCTCTTCGGAAGGCGGCGTGGAAATCGAGCAGGTCGCTGCTGAAACCCCGGAGCTGATCCACTCGCTGAACGTCGACTTCGTCGAAGGCGTGCAGGGTTACCACGGCCGTGATTTCGGCTTCAAGCTGGGCCTGACCGCCAAGCAGGCCGGCCAGTTCGCCAGCATCATGGTGAACCTGTACCGCCTGTTCAACGAGAAGGACCTGGCCCTGGTTGAAATCAACCCGCTGGCCATCCTGGACGACGGCAACCTGTACGCGCTGGACGGCAAGTTCGACAGCGACGACAACGCCGCGTTCCGCCAGAAGGCGCTGGTCGCCATGCGCGACAAGACCCAGGAAGATCCGACCGAAGTGATCGCTTCGGAGCTGGACATCAACTACGTCACCATGGACGGCAACATCGGCTGCATGGTGAACGGCGCCGGCCTGGCCATGGCCACCATGGACGTCATCAAGCTCAACGGCGGCGAGCCGGCGAACTTCCTGGACGTGGGCGGCGGTGCCAACAAGCAGCGCGTCATCGAAGCCTTCAAGCTGATCCTGTCCTCGGACAAGGTCGAAGGCATCTTCGTCAACATCTTCGGCGGCATCGTCCGCTGCGACATGATTGCCGAAGGCATCATCGCCGCCGTGAAGGAAGTGGGCGTCAAGGTTCCGGTCGTGGTGCGCCTGGAAGGCACCAACGTGGAAGAAGGCAAGCAGCTGCTGCGCGACAGCGGCATGGCCATCATCCCGGCTGACAACATCAACGATGGCGCCAAGAAGATCGTTGAAGCTGTCAAGAACGCCGCCTGATACCGACACCAAGGAATTCCAATGTCTGTTTTGATCAACAAGAACACCAAGGTGATCGTGCAGGGCTTCACCGGCCAGCAGGGCACCTTCCACGCCACTCAGATGATCGAGTACGGCACCCAGGTTGTGGGCGGCGTGACCCCGGGCAAGGGTGGCACCACCCATATCGACCTGCCGGTCTTCAACACCGTTGCCGACGCCGTGCAGAGCACCGGCGCCAACGCTTCGGTCATCTACGTGCCGCCGCCGTACGCTGCTGACGCGATCCTGGAAGCCGCTGCTGCCGGTATCAAGGTCATCGTCTGCATCACCGAAGGCATCCCGGTGCTGGACATGCTGCGCGTCAAGAACGTGCTGACCCGTTCGCATCCGGACACCGTGCTGATCGGGCCGAACTGCCCGGGCGTCATCACCCCGGGTGAGTGCAAGATCGGCATCATGCCGGGCCACATCCACCAGCCGGGCAAGATCGGCATCGTGTCGCGTTCGGGCACCCTGACCTATGAAGCGGTCAAGCAGACCACCGAAGTCGGCCTGGGCCAGTCCACCTGCATCGGCATCGGTGGTGACCCGATCAACGGCCTGAACTTCGTCGACTGCCTGAAGCTGTTCAACGAAGACCCGCAGACCGAAGGCATCATCATGGTCGGCGAAATCGGCGGTGACGCTGAAGAAGCCGGTGCCGAGTACATCAAGAACCACGTGAAGAAGCCGGTCGTCGGTTTCATCGCCGGTGCATCGGCTCCGGCCGGCAAGCGCATGGGCCACGCCGGTGCGATCGCCTCGGGTGGCAAGGGCACGGCGGAAGGCAAGTTCGCCGCCATGGAAGCCGCTGGCGTCGTCACCGTGCGTTCGCCGGGCGACCTGGGCGCTGCCATCGCCAAGCTGGTGAAATAAGATCGACTGCCTCCGGCAGACGATTCTGTAGAGCCGGCCGCTGGCCGGCTGCTTGAAACAGAAAGGCCGCCCCCGGGCGGCCTTTCTGCGTCGGGTGTCCAGGCCATCCGGGCAACCCCATCCACCCATGGCGTGGATCTGCTGGGCAGGGTGCGTACACGGTGCGGCGCTACAATGGGCGCATTGCAACCACAGGCTGGATTCCCATGGCTTCGATCCGCATCGCGATGGCGCAGTTCGACTTCCCGGTCGGCGATGTCGCCGGCAATACCGAGCGCATCATCGAGATGATCGGCCAGGCGCGCGACGAGTACGGCGCCGAGCTGGTGATGTTCCCCGAGCTGGCCGTGAGCGGTTACCCGCCGGAGGACCTGCTGCTGCGCCCGGGCTTCCTGTACGAGTGCGAGCAGGCGATGGGCCGCATTGCCGCCGCCTGCCGCGGCATCACCGCCGTGGTCGGTTGGCCGCAGGCCGCCGGCGCGGTGGTCTACAACGCCGCCAGCGTGCTGCGCGATGGCCTGGTCGAGCAGACCTACCGCAAGCGCGAGCTGCCCAACTACGCGGTATTCGACGAGCGTCGCTACTTCGATGTGGACCCGGACGGCGGCAGCTGCGTGTTCGAGGTCAATGGCGTTCCGGTGGGACTGCTGATCTGCGAGGACCTGTGGTTCGCCGAACCGCTGGCCGATACCGTGCGCGCCGGTGCGCAGCTGGTGGTGGTACCCAACGCGTCGCCGTACGAGCGTGGCAAGCACGCCCAGCGCGACGCGGTGCTGGCCGCGCGCACCCGCGAGAGCGGGGCGGCGATCGCCTACCTCAACGTGGTGGGGGGGCAGGATGCGCTGGTGTTCGATGGCGCCTCGGTGGTGGCCGATGGCGACGGCACCGTGCACCCGGCGGCCGCTGCCTTCGTCGACCAATGGCTGGTGGTGGACTACGACGGCCAGAGCCGCCGGTTCCTGCCGCACGTGTGGATGGACGACGGCGACGAGAGCATGGACGCGCTGGCCTGGCGTGCGGTGACGCGCGGCATCCAGGACTACTGCCGCAAGAACGGCTTCAAGAAGGTGTGGCTGGGCCTGTCCGGCGGCATCGACTCGGCCCTGGTGCTGGCGCTGGCGGTGGATGCGATGGGCGCGGAGAACGTGACCGCCGTGCGCCTGCCGTCGCGCTATACCGCTGGCCTGTCCAACGACCTGGCCACCGAGCAGTGCCAGGCGCTGGGGGTGAAGCTGGAAGCGGTGTCGATCGAGCCGGCATTCAAGGGCCTGATGGAATCGCTGGCGCCGATGTTCGAAGGCACCACGCCGGACGTGACCGAGGAGAACCTGCAGTCGCGCAGCCGCGGCGTGATCCTGATGGCGCTGGCCAACAAGTTCGGCGGACTGCTGCTGACCACCGGCAACAAGAGCGAGTACGCGGTGGGCTACGCCACCATCTACGGCGACATGTGCGGGGGCTATGCGCCGCTGAAGGACCTGTACAAGACCGAAGTGTTCGGCCTGTCCAAGTGGCGCAATACCGTGGGTGGCGCGCCGGTGATCCCGCCGGCGGTGATCAGCCGCCCGCCGTCGGCCGAACTGCGCGAGAACCAGCTGGACCAGGATTCGCTGCCGGCCTACGACGTGCTGGACGGCATCCTGTACCGCTACATCGATCAGGAGCAGTCGCGCGGGGAGATCGTGGCCGCCGGCTACGATGCGGCCGTGGTCGACCGCGTGCTGCGCCTGGTGCGCATCAGCGAGTGGAAGCGGCACCAGGCCGCACCAGGCCCGAAGGTATCGCGGCGTGCGTTCGGGCGCGAGCGTCGCTACCCGATCAGCAACGGCTACAAGGGCTGAGGCAGGGGCGCCGGGCGTGGCCCGGCCGATGGCTGGAGCCGACCACTGGCCGGCTGTTGCATGGCCCTCAGACAGGCCATCGGGTTGCCGGCCAGCGGCCGGCACTACCGCTAGAAAAGAAGAGGGCCCCTTGCGGGGCCCTTTCTTATTTCTTTTCCAGTCGCGCGTTGCGCTGGCCGGTGCTGGCGGACTTCTCGCCGGCGAACGGGTTCAGCTTGCGGATCATCCACGGGTACTTCGGCCACTTGCCTTCCAGCCACGGGTGGTCCGGCTGGTTCAGCTGCAGGACGCGGCGGGCGTCGTCGGCCAGGGTCTTGTTGCCCAGGTGGGTGTAGGAATCGGCAAGGACGGCGACGGCATCGTACTGGAACGCGCTCTGCGGGTAGGTTTCCAGCAGGTAGTTGGCGCGGCCGGCCGCCGAGACCCAGGCGCCGCGGCGCATGTAGTACAGGGCGTTGTCCAGCTCGTGCTGGGCAAACACGTCACGCAGTTCCAGCATGCGGCTGCGCGCATCGGCGGCATAGCGGCTGTTCGGGTAGCGGTCGACCACGATGTTGAAGTCCGAATACGCCTGATGCGGCGTGGACAGGTCGCGGCGGCTGGCGTCCAGCGACCATACGCGTCGCAGGAAAACCGTACTGCGGTTGGAGTTGGCAAGACCGCGCAGGTAGTACAGGTACGCGATGTTGCGGTGGGTCGGGTAGGTGCGGATGAAGCGGTCGATGCTGGACACCGCATCGTCGTGCTTGCCGGCCTTGTACTGGGCGTAGGCGGTTTCGATCATCGCCTGCTCGGTATAGGGACCGTACGGATACTGGGCCACCAGGCGGCGGAAGCTGGTCTCAGCACCGCTCCAGTTGCCACCCTGCATCAGCTTGTGGCTCTTCTCGTACAACTGTTCGACCGGCGTCCCTTCATCGGGGCGATCGCCCTTCTTGGCGCCACGGTGGCAGCCGGTGGCGGCGATGACCAGCACCAGCAGCAGGGCGGTGAGGCGGACGGGCGCAGAGAGCATGGCGGAGCGTCGGATCATGGGGTCGAGGCGGGACGCGGCTGGAATACGAAGGGTCGATGATAGCCTAGTGTCCTGTCCAGCGACTGAAACCGGCCGCCGGGACCCCAAAATTTCAAAGAATGCCCCCTGCCATGTCTGAACAACCCTCTGAATCGGCCCGCCAGGCCATCGTCCCCGACACCGCGGCCGGCCGTCGTTTCGACGCCGTCGTGGCCGAACTGTTCCCCGAATACTCGCGTTCGCGCCTGACCGAGTGGATCAAGGCGGGCGACGTCCTGCTGGATGGCGCCCAGGTGCGCCCGCGCGACCCGCTGCGCGGCGGCGAGGTGGTCACCCTCACGGTGGTGCTCGAGACCCAGACCGACGCCCAGCCGGAGGACATCCCGCTGGACGTGCTGTTCGAGGACGAGCACCTGCTGGTGATCAACAAGCCGGTCGGGCTGGTGGTCCACCCCGGCGCGGGCAACCACAGCGGCACCCTGGTCAATGCCCTGCTGTTCCGCGACCCGTCGGTGGCGGTGCTGCCACGCGCCGGCATCGTGCACCGCCTGGACAAGGACACCAGCGGCGTGATGGTGGTGGCCAAGACCCTGGAGGCGCAGACCGCGCTGGTCGAGCAGCTGGCCGCACGCGACGTGCACCGCCAGTACCTGGCCATCGTGATGGGCGCACTGGTGGCCGGCGGTACTGCCGATGCGCCGATCGACCGCCACCCGCGCGACCGCCTGAAGATGGCCGTGCGCGAGGACGGCAAGGAAGCGATCACCCACTACCGCCTGCGCGAGCGCTTCCGTGCGCACACCGCGCTGGAGTGCCGCCTGGAAACCGGCCGTACCCACCAGATCCGCGTGCACATGGCGCATGTGCGCCACCCGATCATCGGCGATCCGCTGTACGGCGGCGCGCTGAAGCTGCCCAAGGGCGCCAGTGACGAGCTGGTGGCCGCGCTGCGCGGCTTCAAGCGCCAGGCCCTGCACGCCGAGACCCTGGAGTTCACCCATCCGATCACCGGCGAGCCGGTGCGCAACACCGCGCCGGTGCCGGAAGACATGCTGCACCTGATGAAGGTGCTGCGCGAAGACAGCGAAGCCTTCGCCGCACGCGAGCGGGACCGCTGGTGATGGCGGCCGCGCTGCCGTTGCTGCAGGCCGACTGGCCAGCGCCAGCAGGCGTCCATGCGCTGACCACGCGCCGGCATGGCGCGGGCATCTCGCCGGCGCCGTTCGCACAGTTCAACCTGGGCAACCGGCACGCGGCCGATGGCGATACCCCGGCCAATGTCGAGCACAACCGCCAGCTGCTGCAGCAGGGATTGGCGCTGCCGTCCGCGCCGCATTGGCTGCGCCAGGTGCACAGCAGTACCGTGCTGCGCTTCGATGCGCCGCCGGTGCTGGGCGCCAGTGAGCCGGTGGCCGACGCCGCGGTGACTTCGGTGCCGGGCGTGGTGCTGGCGATCCTGACCGCGGATTGCCTGCCGGTGGTGTTCGCCGCTGCCGATGGCAGCGAGGTGGGCGCGGCCCATGCCGGTTGGCGCGGGCTGGCCGACGGCATGCTGGAGGCCACCGTGGCCGCCCTGCAGACCCCGCCCGCGCAGTTGCGGGCCTGGCTGGGCCCGGCCGCCGGGCCGGCAGACTACGAGATCGGCGAAGAGGTCTTCCACGCTTTTGTCGGGCACGACCCGGCTGCGGAGGCGGCTTTCGCGGCGACCCGGCCCGGGCACTGGAAGGTGGACCTGTTCACCCTGGCCCGCCAACGGCTGCAGGCCGCTGGCATGGACCCGGCGCAGGTGTATGGCGGCACGGTGTCGACTATGGCCGACCCGGACCTGTACTCGCACCGGCGCGACCGTCGCACCGGGCGCATGGCGACGCTGGCCTGGATCGCGCGCTGAGCACGCCCCTGTTCGCGCGCGTGCTGGGGCCGGCCTTTGCCACCCTGGCAGCGCCGGTACAGGCGCTGCATACCGCTGCGCTGCCCTGCCGCTACGTGGGGCAGGCGCGGATCGAGCGCGGACGGCACTGGCTGGTGCCGCTGCTGGCCGCCCTGGCGCAGTTGCCGAGGGAGGGCGAGGCACTGCCGACCGAAGTGGTGTTCAGTGCACACGGGCAGGGCGAACGCTGGGCGCGCCGGTTCGGCCGCTGGCCGATGGTGTCGCGGTTGTGGGCGCACGAGGGCCATCTGCGTGAGCAGCTGGGCGCGGTGCGTTTCGAGTTCGACCTGCAGGCCCGCGAGGGCGGCATCGATTGGTCGGTGCGCCGGGTGTGGGCGTTCGGGGTGCTGCCGCTGCCCACGCGCTGGTTTGGCGGCGTGCGCTGCCGCGAAGCAGGGCAGGGGCAGCGTTACACTTTTCGGGTTGATGTGACCTTGCCCTGGGCAGGAGCCCTGATCCGCTATGAAGGCTGGCTCGAACCGCAGTGAGACCACCGCCGACGGCGCGGTGATCGTGTTCGACGGTGTCTGCGCGCTGTGCAACCGGTGGGTGCGCTTCCTGCTGCGTTTCGATCCCAACGGGCGCTATCGCTTCGCGGCGATGCAGGGCACCCGGGGCAGTGCGCTGCTGCGCGCGCATGGACTGGATCCGCAGGACCCCAGGTCATTCCTGCTGCTGGATGCGCAGGGCGCATGGACCGACACCGACGCGATCCTGCGCGTGCTGGCCGGGTTGGGCGGCGCCTGGCGCCTGAGCGGTGTGCTGCGTGCGCTACCGCGAAGCTGGCGTGATGCGGCGTATGGGGTGCTGGCGCGCAATCGTTACCGCTGGTTCGGGCGGCATGACGCCTGCCTTTTGCCGCCGCCAGAACAGGCCGCGCGCTTCCTGGATTGAACAAAAAGGGGACGGAGGGAATCAAGTCGTTCATGCATAAACGACTTGATTCCCTCCGTCCCCTTTTTTCAGTCGAGCAGCTGATAGGCGATGCGACGGTTCTGCGCGCGTCCGATGTCGCTGCGATTGTCGGCGACCGGCCAGTCCTGGCCGTAGCCCACCGCGACCAGCGAGGTGGCGGGGACGCCCAGCGCCTGCAGCGCGTGTGATACCGCCTCGGCGCGCTGCTGGCTGAGCTGCAGGTTGGCTTGGGCGTGGCCGCGACCATCGGTGTGCGCGCCGATCTCAATGCGCTTGCCGTCGGGCGCTCTGCGCAGCGCATCCGCGACGGCCTCCAGGGTCTGCCGCGAGTCGCCGGTCAACTCGGACGAACCGGCGTGGAACTTCAGCGTGGTCTGGTTCAGCGCTTCAATCCGCTGCGCGGCATCGGCGTGCGTCGGCAGCTGCGACAGCGCCGCCAGTCCCGTGCCCCACAGGCCGCTCATGTCCAGTGACGGGAAGTCCTGGCGCAACCTGTGCGAGATGGCCAGCCGCTGCGCGTCCTCCATCAGCGATGTGTCGATGCGCAGCTGCGATCCGGCGAATTCCAGCCGCAGCCCGTCGCCCTGCAGCTGCGGAAGATCGGCAATCAGGCGATCCAGCCAGCGCGGCGCGCGTGCGCGTGGGTCCAGCGTTATCCCGCCCTGCACGTTCTGCCGGCCGTGTAGCGCCAGCAGCGTGCTCCAGATACGGCGACGATCCCCCTCGGTGGGCAGGTTGCCGTGCACCTGCATCTGTGTGCCGTGTTGCTGCAGGGACAGGTAGGCGTCGTGTTCGAGTGGAATGTCCGGCACCGTCCACAGGGGCGTGCGGGCCTTCAGCTGCAGCCAGGTGGTGAGGCCAAGGACAACGACGATGGCCAGCAGCCACAACAGGCTGCGCACGGCCCTCCCATACATCGCGCGCGATGGCACCGTGCCGGTCATGCGCCGGGGCGATGGGCCCGCGATGCTGCGATGGACATGGGGGGAAGGCACCAGGCCGCCGGGCGCATCCATCAGCGTGACCACCCCGGGCAGAAGATGGCAGGCGACCACCCTGAAAGCACCGGGTGACATGCCACAACGGTGCGCGATCATGGCCAGCGTGTGCGCGCCCAGCGCGCGTTCGAGCTCACTGGCGACGATGGGCAGCCGCAACGCTGCCGGTTGCCGCCAGGAATGAAAACGGGAGGCCAGACCTGCCTGTTCAAACCGCTGCTGCAGACCGTCCAGGCCCTGGTGATGGGAGGTTATCCAGACGCTGATGACCTCCACCACCCAGCGGGCGCGATGGCCCAGCTCCAGGCGTGTTGCGGCATCTTCGATGAAACGGTCGTACGCAGACATGCAGTGACTCCCCGGAATGTGATGTGCGTCGCGCCGCGCAGCGAGCGCGACGGATTGCGATATCTCTGGGGGCGCCACTCTGGGGAGCGCGCGTCAATGCATGGTGAAAGGCTGGCGGTGGTGCATCTTTCGTTCCGGCGGGCGATGCGGCAGAGCGTGCGGCAGGACACGATGAGGCCTTGTGCGACGCGAGCCTTACGTGCCTGCCCGGGACGGCTGGGACGGGCAGGGGCGCCATTCTGCTGTTCGGCGAATGGTTTCACGTGCACCTACTTTCGGGCTTAAAGCGACAATCTGCGAGCGCACATGGCGCTCCTCTGTCGCTTCATGGCTGGACTGGTGGCGCGATCCCTCAGTTCTCCAGCGCGTCCAGGTAGCTGCGCCGCCAGTGGTTGATGTCGTAGGTGCGCAGGTGGTCCATCATCGCGTGCCAACGCTCCTTGCGCCTGCGCAGCGACATCGTCGCAGCGGTGGCGATCGCATCGGCCACGCCGTCCAGGTCGTGTGGATTCACCAGCAGCGCCTGTTTCAGTTCATCGGCGGCACCGGCCAGCAGCGACAGCACCAGCACCCCGGGATCCTCCGGGTCCTGCGAGGCCACGTACTCCTTGGCCACCAGGTTCATGCCGTCGCGCAGCGGTGTCACCAGGCCCACGGCCGCCGCCCGGTAGAAGCCGGTGAGGGTGGCATGGGTGAAGTTCTGGTTGACGTAGCGCAGCGGTGTCCAGTCCGGCTCGGCGTGGCCGCCGTTGATGTGGCCGGCGATCTGTTCCAGCTGGCTGCGCAGTTGCCGGTACTCGGTCACGTCGCCGCGCGAGACCGGGGCGATCTGCAGGTAGGTCAGCGAGCCGCGCTGGTCGGGATGGCGCTGCAGGTAGCGCTCGAAGCCGAGGAAGCGCTCGGGCAGGCCCTTGGAGTAGTCCAGGCGGTCGACACCGATCGCCAGCTGGCGGTCACGCAGGCTGTTGCGCAGATTCTTCACCGCGGCCTTGGTGGCGGCGGTGCCGGCCTGGCGCGCAATCAGGTCGGTGTCGATGCCGATCGGGAAGGCGGCTGCGCGGAAACGGCGCCCGCCGGGAGCTTCCAGTTCGCCGTTGTCGAGCACGCGGCCGCCGCCGAACAGGCGCAGGTAGGTCTGGAAGCGATCGGCGTCGCGCTGGGTCTGGAAGCCGACCAGGTCGTAGGCATACAGCGCGGAGAACAGGCGCAGGTGATCGGGCATGGCCTGCAGCAGGTCGGCCGAGGGCATCGGGATGTGCAGGAAAAAGCCGATGCGGCAGCCGATGCCGCGTTCGCGCAGCAGCGCACCGAGCGGGATCAGGTGGTAGTCGTGGATCCAGACGATGTCGTCCTCGCGCAGCAGCGGGGCGAGCTTGTCGGCGAACAATGCGTTGACCTTGTGGTAGGTCTCGCGGGTGCCACGGTCGTAGTCGACCAGGTCCAGGCGGAAGTGCAGCAGCGGCCACAACGTGCGGTTGGCGAAGCCGTTGTAGTAACCGTCAACTTCGCGCTTGCTCAGGTCCAGGGTGACGAACTCGATGTCGCCGTCCTTCTGCGTGTGCAGCGTGCCACTACCCTCGCGTACGCTCTTGCCGCTCCATCCGAACCACATGCCGCCGCGTTCCTTCAACGCGGCCAGCAGGCCGACCGCCAGGCCGCCGGCACGGTTCTCGCCGGGCACCGCCACGCGGTTTGAAACCACTACAAGACGACTCACGATGCCTCCTGCCAGGACCGCGACAGGCGCATCGCGGCGGTGATCAGGCCGACGTGCGAATAGGTCTGCGGGAAATTGCCCCAGGCCTCGCCACTGTCGAACGCCAGATCCTCCGACAGCAGGCCCAGGTGGTTGCGCTGCTGCAGCAGCGTTTCGAACATCGCGCGCGCCTCGTCCAGGCGCCCGATCGCGGCCAGCGCGTCGATGTACCAGAACGTGCAGATGGTGAAGCTGGTTTCCGGCTCGCCGAAGTCATCCGGGGCGACGTAGCGGTACAGCGAATTGCCATGCTTGAGGTCGCGGCCGATGGCGTCGACGGTGGCGATGAAGCGGGCGTCCAGCGCATCGATGAAGCCGATGTCGGCCAGCAGCAGCAGCGAGGCATCCAGGCGATGGCCACCGAAGGTATCGGTGAAGTGGCCCAGCTCTTCGCTCCAGGAATCGGCCATGATGCGCGCGTGGATGGTGTCGGCACGTTCGCGCCAGTAGCGTGCGCGGTCGTCGCGCTTGAGGCGCACGGCGATCTTGCACAGGCGGTCGCACGCCGCCCAGCACATCGCGCTGGTGTAGGTGTGCACCTCGGTGCGGCCGCGGAATTCCCACAGGCCCGCATCGGGTACGTCATGCAGGGCAAAGGCCTGTTCGCCCAGGGGTTCCAGGCGGGCGAAGGTGTGCGCGTCGCCCGGGTCCTGCAGGCGGCGGTCGAAGAACAGCTGCGTGGAGGCCAGCACCACGCTGCCGTATACATCGTGCTGGCGCTGCACCCAGGCCAGGTTGCCACGGCGCACCGGGCCCATGCCGCGATAGCCGGACAGGCTGGGCACTTCGTCCTCATCAAGTTTGGCCTCGAAGCCGATGCCGTACAGCGGCTGCAGCGTACCGTCGGTGGTGGCCAGGTTGAAGATGTAGCCGAGGAACTGTTCCATCGTGCGCGTCGCGCCCAGGCGGTTCAGCGCACGCACCACGAACGCGGCATCGCGCAGCCAGCAGTAGCGGTAGTCCCAGTTGCGCACGCTGCCCGGTGCCTCTGGAATGGAGGTGGTCATCGCCGCGATGATCGCGCCGCTGTCCTCGTACTGGCAGAGCTTCAGGGTGATCGCGCTGCGGATCACCGCGTCCTGCCATTCCAGCGGAATGGACAGGTAGCGCACCCACTCGCGCCAGTAATCGCGGGTGCGCTGGAAGGCTTCCTGCACATAGCCGCTGATCGAGCGGTTGAGTGATTCATCGACACCCAGGATCAGGTGGATGGGATGGTTGAGCACGAACGGCAGGCCCTCGCGTACGAAGCGCACCGGCACATCGGTGGTCAGCCGCAGCACGTGCTCGGGCAGGATCCAGCGCACGTGGTTGCTGCCCCAGGTGGACTCGGGCACGCGTGCCCCCCAGTCCGCCAGAGGGCGCGCATGCACGGTGATGCGTGGGCTGCCGGCCAAGGGGCGCACCTGCCGGATCAGGCTGACCGGGCGGTAGAAGCGGTCGTTCTGGCGCCAGCGTGGGGCGAAGTCGAGGATTTCCAGTTCACCACCGTGCGCATCGCGCAGCACGGTGCGCAGGATCGCGGTGTTGGTCAGGTACTCCTGTTCGCTGCTGGCGAAGTCTTCCAGCTCGATGGCGAAGTCGCCACCGGTCTGCTGGTTGGGGCCGAGCAGGGCGCAGAAGGTGGGATCGCCGTCGAAGGTGGGCAGGCAGCTCCAGACAACGCGGGCATGTTTGTCGACCAGGGCGCCGAAGCTGCCGTTGCCGACCACGCCCAGATCAAGATCGGGTTGGGTCATCACGCGGTACATCTCGTCGGTTGCGGCCGTGGGGGTGGCCGGGTCAATAGGCATTCTCACGCAGCCAGGCGTGCACGCTGCGTATGTCGGGCAGCGCGAACACCGCCGCGCTGGGTTCACGTTCGCCCACCAGCACGCTCCAGCCATGCTGGCCGTTGGCGGCGTCGAAGCCGAATTCGTCGGTGAGGTCATCGCCGAGAAACACCGGCAGGCGTCCGCGGAAGGGCAGGTACTGCATCATCCGTCGCACCGCGCGGCCCTTGTCGGTACCCACCGGAACGAATTCGACCACATGGTCACCCGGCTGCAGGCGATAGCTGGTACGGCCGCGCACGTGGCGGTCGGCGAAGGCGCGCACCTCACTGGCCGCGTGCGGAGCGCCGCGCCAATGCAGCGCCAGGCCGACGCCCTTGTCTTCGACCAGTACGCCGGGATGGCCATGGGCGAAGCGCATCGCCTGCTGGTGCAGGGCGTGCAGCCACTCGGCGGTATCGTCGTCGTGCGCGTCGCGCAGCACGCGGCCGTCCTGGGCGCGCAGTTCGTGGCCGTGCAGGCCGGCGGCAGGCAGTTGCAGCGGTGCAAACAGCTGGTCCAGCTGTTCAAGCGGGCGACCACTGACCAGTGCCACGGCACCTTCCAAGCGGTCGCTGATGCGGCCGATGGCTTCACGCACATCCGGCAGCAACTGCACGGCATCCGGGCGTGCAGCGAATTCGATCAGGGTGCCGTCGACATCGAGGAACAACGCGCAGGCGTCGTCCAGCAATGGCGGTGGCGGACGCAGGGGGAGCGGTTCAGCCATGATGCCCAGCTTGCCAGCGTGGGCGTGTACGTGGGGTCGAGGTCAGGCTACGAATTGGGGTAGTGCCGGACGGGTGAATCAGAACGTGTAGCGGACCCGGCCGTAGTAGTACGCGCCGTTGCTGCCGATCGGCGACAACACGTCATACGGCAGGTTGCCGAAGTAGTGGATATCGCTGTTGGATCGATCCGGGTAGTTGTCGGTCAGGTTCTGGCCGCCGATGGCCACGCTCCAGCGCGGGGTGATGCGGTACTCCACTTCCGCATCCAGCTGCCATTCGGCCTGGTAGGTCTGGCGCGGGATGTAGCCATCACCGAAGTTGAACACGCGGGTGGCGCTGCCGTAGCGGTTCACGCGGGTGCTCAGCGACCAGTGATCATTGCTCCATGCGGCCGAGAAACTGCCGCGCGTACGCGGGGTGGCGTCGGTGAGGGTGTTGGTCTCTTCAATGCCGAACAGCACGTAGTCCGGGTTCAGTGCACGCAGCTGTGCCGGCGTGGCCAGCACGTTCTTCAGCGTGGTCTTGGTGTACGCATAGGTGCCGGTCAACAGCAGCTGGCCGTTGCCCAGCGATTGGCGCCAGTTGCTCACCAGTTCGGCGCCGCGGGTGCGGGTGTCGGCGGCGTTGACGAAGAAGCTGGCGCTCTGCAGGCCGCTGACGCCGTAGTTGGCCGCCACGTAGTCGGTCAGCGCATCGCCGGTGATGCTCTCCGACAGTGCGATGCGGTCATCGATGTCGATCTGGAAGAAGTCCAGCGACAGGTCGAAGTGCTCGCCGATGCGGCTGGTGAAGCCCAGCGAGGTGTTGAGCGACTTTTCCGGCTTCAGGTTCTGCGCACCCAGGCCGCGCGCGATCGGATTGTTGACCGACAGCAGGCGGCCCTGCACCAGCTGGCCGCCGGCGTTGTAGCCGGTGGAGGTGGATTCGTAGCCGATCTGCGCCAGCGACGGTGCACGGAAGTTGTTGGAGATCGCGCCGCGCAGCGCGAAGGCCGGGGTGAATTCGTAGCGCAGGCCGAGCTTGCCGGTCAGTTCGCCACCGAAGTCATCGTTGTGCTCGTAGCGCGCTGCCAGGTCGGTGGAGAACTTCTCGCCGAACTGGCTGGACAGGCTGGCATAGGCGCTGGCGACATCGCGCGACAGGGTAGCCGCGTCCTGCGGGGTCAGACCGCCACCGGCCTGCGAACCGGTCGGGCGGTCGGTGTACGGGCCGGCGGCGTAGCTGGCCGGGTCGCCGGGGCGGGTCTGGTAGCGCTCGTGGCGTGCTTCCACGCCCAGGCCCAGCGTGTGGCTGATGCTGTCGCTCTGGGTGAACACACGGCTCAGGTCGAGGTTGCCCACGGTCTGCGCATACTCGTAATCGGCGGTCTTGAAGCGGGTCGGGCTGGTCGGGCCCAGCGACGCGTTGAGCGAATCACGCAGGCGGTAGGTGAAGTCGTTCTGGCCGTAATCCAGGCTGCCGTCGTAGTTCCACTCGCCCCACTGGCCGCGCACCCCGGCCACGGCCTGCACGTCGCGGTTCTCGCCCTCGGAGATCGGCCGGTAGCCGTTCGGATAGACCTGCTTCCAGTTGGCATCGCCATCGGGGTAGCGGAAGTAGTTCGCGCCTTCGGTATCGCGCTGGTTGAAGGTGCCGAAGGCGTAGAAGGTCGAGGTCTGGCCCACCGGGATCTCGGTGTTCAGCCACAGGTTGATGTCCTTGCTCTTGCCATCGCCCAGCACGTAGTTGCGCTTGCCCTGCAACGCGAGGTTGTCCGGGGTCTGGTCCCACGGCGGAATCTGGTCGAAGCCGGCGCGGTTGGTGCCGTTGCGGTGCTTGTACTCCAGGCCGACGCGCAGGAAGCCGCCATCCTCGCCCAGCGCGGTACCGACCTTGGCGCTGATGTTGCCGGTCTGGCCGTCGGTGAGGGTGCGGCCGATCGGCTTGAGGTCGGTGTGGTTGGCGCCGTAACTGGCTTCGATCTCGCCACCGTCGCCGCCGTTGTCGAGGATCACGTTGATCACGCCGGCCACGGCATCCGAGCCGTACAGCGCACCGGCGCCATCGCGCAGCACTTCGATGCGCTTGATCGCGCTGACCGGAATCGAGTTGAAGTCGACCGGGGTGGTGCCTTTGCCGATCTTGCTGTCGGTGTTGACCAGCGCGGTGTGGTGGCGGCGCTTGCCGTTGACCAGGACCAGCACCTGGTCCGGCGACAGGCCGCGCAGCTGCGCGGCGCGCACGTGATCGGCGCCGCCGGAGTTGGACTGGCGCGGGAAGTTGAACGACGGCAGCAACGCCTGCAGCGCGCTGCCCAGTTCACCGTTGACCACGCCGGCCTTGCGGATGTCCTCGGCAGTGAGCACGTCCACTGGCGAGGTGGATTCGAGCACGGTGCGGTCGGCGGCACGGGTGCCGGTGACGATCACCGTATCGAGGTTGGTGGCGTCCTGGGCCAGGGCGGGGACGGCGGCGGAGGAGAGCGCGAGGGCGATGGCGAGGCCGAGCGGCGACGCGGGCAGGCGGGCGGACATGGGGGCTCCAGCAACAACGACGACGGGGAAGGGGGAGATGGTTTCACTTACATCCATCCGGATGAAGCGATATATTATCTTCGCGTGATGACCGCTGCCGATGCAAGCCCCTGCCGGTCCGGCATGAGCTGATGCCCTGCCGGCATCAGCACGCCGGGCCGGTGGCGCTGTACGCTGCCGGCTCGCCCTGTCCCCCCCATTTGCCCGGAGCTGTACCGATGAAACACCTTGGCCTCGTCTTTGCCGTGCTGCTGGCCACCAGCGGCTGCGCCAGCCTCTCTTCGCAGGCGCCCAGTGCGTATGCCACGGCCACCACCGCCGAACTGAAGGGCGATGCGGCACGCCCGTCCGACGGCCACGGCTGGGTGCGCAGCGAGCTGTATTTCGGCGTGGGCGAAGAGCAGGGCGCAGGCAGCCGTCCGCAGGCCGACACCATCAGCGAGGCGCAGTGGCGCGCGTTCCTGGACAAGGAAGTGACCCCGCGCTTCCCGGATGGCCTGACCGTGTTCGATGCCTACGGCCAGTGGCTGTTCCGCGGCGATGCCTCGCCCAACCGCCTGCGCACCAAGGTGCTGGTGGTGCTGCACGAGGACACCCCGCAGCGCCGGGCGGACATCGAGGCGATCCGCCTGGCCTGGAAGCAGCAGACCAGGCATCAGTCGGTGCTGTGGTCGCGGCAGCCGGTCGAGGTATCGTTCTGAGTTGAAGGTGCCGCCGCGGTGCCGCAGGGAGCGATGATGGATTACAGGGAGTGGGTGCTGGGCGTGGTGCTGGCTGGCGTGCTGGCACCGTCGGCGCAGGCGGGCGGGGACGGCAGCGAAACCCTGCGGTTCCAGGTGGCCGCTCACGTGCAGGCGCACGCCGATCCGCAGCAGGGCGGCAGCATCGCGGTGCAGCTCTCGCCGTCGGGCAAGCGCCAGACGCTGGCGGGCGCTGCGGACGCCGACGGTAATTCGCGCTGGTCACTGGAGGACGTCGATTTCGATGGCTACCCTGAACTGGTTGCACGCGCATCGGTGGGCATGGTCAATGAAGCGGTGGCGGTGTACCGCTTTGATCCGGCCAGTGGCGGGTTCCGTGCGCTGCGGGCTGAAACCCATGGCAAGGACAGCTGCGGTGACCTGATGGGGCTGACGGTCGATCGTGCGAGTCGCACCCTGACCAGCAGCTGCCGCAGTGGCCCGATGTGGTACGCCGACCAGTACCGGTTTGCAGGTTCGAAGCTCTATCTGTACCGCGCCGAGAGCGTATTGATGCTGGGCGACACGCTGAACGCCGCGCTGCATTGGGAACAAAGCGACGAGCAAGGGCCACTGGCGGTCTGGCGGACCTATGACCCCGCTGGAAAAGTACGTGAGAGCGCCATCGCCGATGGCCTGGGCGCACCGCCCGACGGGCCGCTGCGCGGTCAGCAGGCAACGGTGGTGCCAGCGCGCCTGTTCCTGTTCGACAGGCCCGGCGCGTCCAGCACCCCGCGTTACCTGGTGCAGGGCGACCGTGTGGAAATGCTGGATGAACAGGACGGCTGGATGAAGCTGCGCTACCAGAATCCGAAACGCGGTGCGGTGCTGGGCTGGATCAACGTCAACGATTGACCGGACATCCGTCCGCAGTTTGCACATCGAGGTGATGCGCAATTTGCCCACGGAGGCATCACTTCGCCGGGTCTAGCCTCGGACGTTCCCCCGTTCGAGGATGTATCCGATGAGCAAGCGCGTGGCCGAGATTGTGGTGGACACCCTGCAGCAGGCAGGCGTCCGCCGCTGTTATGGCATCGTGGGCGATACGCTCAACCATGTGACCGATGCGATGCATGGCAGTGACATCGCCTGGGTGCACGTGCGGCATGAGGAAGTGGCCGCATTCGCTGCCGGTGCCGATTCGCTGGTGAGTGGCGAATTGACCGCCTGCGCCGGTTCCTGTGGTCCCGGTGGCCTGCATTTCATCAACGGCATCTTCGAAAGCAATCGCAATCGCGCGCCGATGGTGCTGATCGCCAGCCAGATCGTCACCAGCGAGCTGGGCATGGAGTTCCCGCAGGAAGTGGATTTCAAGGCGGTCTATGGCAGCTGCACGGTGTTCTGCGAACAGGTGCACAGCCCCGCGCAGGCGCGGCGCGTGGTGGCGCTGGCCTGCCAGGCCGCGATCAGCCGCCGCGGCGTGGCGGTGGTGATCCTGCCGGCCGACATCAGCGAGGCCGAAGTGAAGCACGATGTGCCGTTCTCGGTGCACTACACCCAGCCGGTGCTGCGCCCCTCTGATGCCGAGCTGCAGCGCATCGCCGAGCTGCTGGGGCAGGGCAGGCGCATCGGCATCTATGCCGGTGCCGGTTGCCAGGGCGCGCACGCGCAGCTGCTGGAACTGGCGCGGCGCCTGCAGGCGCCGGTCGCGCACACCTCGCGCGCCAAGGATTTCGTCGAGCCCGACAACCCCTTCAACATGGGCATGACCGGGATCTTCGGCATCGAGTCGGGCTTCCACACGCTGATGGAGTGCGACACGTTGCTGCTGCTCGGTGCCGATTTCGCGTGGGGCCAGTTCTATCCGGACAAGGCCACGATCATCCAGATCGACCGCGACGGCAGCCATCTGGGCCGCCGCCATCCGGTGAACCTGGGCGTGGTCGGTGACATCGCGCCGACGCTGGACGCCTTGTTGCCGATGCTGCCGCCGCGCGAGGACAGCAGTTTCCTGGACGAATGCATCGAGCGCCGCGACAAGGCGCTGAAGAAGCGCGAACAGGAAGAGCAGCCGGGCGAGGGCGAGCTGATCCATCCACAGCACCTGACGGCGTTGTTGTCGAAATACGCGACGGACGACGCGCTGTTCACCGCCGACGGTGGCTCACCGATGGTGTGGGTGCTGCGGCATATCCGGGTCAACGGCCGCCGCCGTACGCTGACCAGCCTGTTGCACGGCACGATGGCCAACGCGATGCCACAGGCGCTGGGCCTGCAGAAGGCGTTCCCGGGGCGGCAGGTGATCTCGTTGTCCGGCGACGGCGGCCTGGCGATGCTGCTCGGCGACCTGCTGACCGCCGTGCAGGAAAACCTGCCGATCAAGGTGGTGGTGTACAACAACGGCTCGCTGAATTTCGTCGAGCTGGAACAGAAGGTGGAAGGCCTGCTGGACAACTACACCGACCTGAAGAACCCGGATTTCGGCCGCCTGGCCGAGGTGATCGGCTTCCATGGCCGAACCGTCACCCGCAGCGAGGATCTGGAAGAGGCGGTGCAGGACTTCCTGTCCCAGCGCGGCCCGGCGTTGCTGGATGTGCACACCAGCCGCGCAGAGCTGGTGATGCCGCCGCAGATCGAGGCGAAGCAGGTCGCGGGTACCGCGCTGTATGCGGCCAAGGCGGTATTGAACGGCCGGTTCGACGATGTGAAGCATCTGCTGGTGGACAACTTCCTGAAGAAGTAACGGGGGGTGGGTTTGATGCAGGGCTGCGCCCTGCACCCGCCGAATCAACATCAACGGCAACCGCAACGTCAAAAGCGGGCAATCCGTGGGATGGCGGGGTG
>NZ_JAOEDV010000028.1:0-48842 GCF_029837545.1 Stenotrophomonas sp. GD04024
TGCCGTTGCCTGCCGCAGGCAGCGCCCGCGGCCGCCGCCGCAAAGGAAACCCCTTAGATCTTCTTCGCCAGCGACTCAGCCAGGCCGGTGTAGCTGCCCGGAGTCATCTCCAGCAGGCGCTGCTTCGCATCCGCCGGCAGCTCCAGCCCCTGCACGAACGCCCGCATCGACTCGGCGGTGATGCCCTGGCCACGGGTCAGCGCCTTCAGCTGCTCGTACGGGTTCGGCAGGCCGTGGCGACGCATCACCGTCTGCACGGCCTCGGCCAGCACTTCCCAGGCCGCGTCCAGATCGGCGTCCAGGCGCTGCGGGTTCACTTCCAGCTTGCCCAGGCCCTTGGCCAGCGAATCCAGCGCCACCTGGCTGTGGCCGAACGCGGTGCCCAGCGCACGCAGCACGGTGGAGTCGGTCAGGTCACGCTGCCAGCGGCTGATCGGCAGCTTCGCGCTGAAGTGCTCGAACAGCGCGTTGGCGATGCCGAAGTTGCCTTCGGCGTTCTCGAAATCGATCGGGTTGACCTTGTGCGGCATCGTCGACGAGCCGACTTCGCCTTCCTTCAGGCGCTGCTTGAAGTAGCCCAGCGAGATGTAGCCCCAGATGTCGCGGGCCAGGTCGATCAGGATGATGTTGGCGCGGCGCGCGGCATCGCCGATCTCGGCGACGTTGTCGTGCGGCTCGATCTGCGTGGTGTACGGGTTGAACACCAGGCCCAGGCCGGTCACGAAGCGCTCGGCGAAGGCCGGCCAGTCCACGTCCGGGTAGCTGGCCACGTGCGCGTTGTAGTTGCCGACCGCGCCGTTGATCTTGCCGGTCAGTTCGACTGCGGCAATCTGCTTGCGCTGGCGTTCCAGGCGCGCGACCACGTTGGCCAGCTCCTTGCCCAGCGTAGTCGGTGAGGCGGTCTGGCCATGGGTGCGCGACAGCATCGGCTGGCCGGCCTGGGCGTGGGCCAGGGTGCGCAGGGTGGCGGCGATGCCGTCCAGGGTCGGCAGCAGCACTTCGCGGCGGGCCTGTTCCAGCATCAGGCCGTAGCTGAGGTTGTTGATGTCTTCGCTGGTGCAGGCGAAATGCACGAATTCCAGCGCCGGAGCCAGCTCGGTGTCGTCCTTCAGCTGTTCCTTGATGAAGTACTCCACCGCCTTGACGTCGTGGTTGGTGGTGCGCTCGATCTCCTTCACGCGCGCGGCCTGGGCCGGGCTGAAGTTGGCGGCCAGCGCGCGCAGGCGGGCGACGGCGGCGTCGGAGAACGGGGCCAGTTCGACGATGCCCGGCTCGGCGGCCAGGGCCAGCAGCCATTCCACCTCGACCACGATGCGGGCCTTGATCAGGCCATATTCGGAGAAGATCGGGCGCAGGGCGTCGACCTTGCCGGCGTAACGGCCATCAAGCGGGGACAGGGCGAGCAGGGCGGAATCGGACATGTCGGCAGGGCGGGGACGAGCGGCGGGGGCCATATTCTACGACGTGCCGGCGTGGTGGTGCCGGCCGCCGGCCGGCAATCACGCCCGGCCAGCGATTCCATGCGCTGCCGGCCAGCGGCCGGCACTACCCTGGAGCGTGCAGAACGGCCGTGCAGGCGGAACGATCTGGCCCGCCCTCGTCATCCCACGCTGCAGGCAAGGGAGTATCGTTGTCGCAGCCGCCAGCCCGGGAAGCGACACCCTGCCAGCCGCCGCTTCCCTTTCCCCAACTGAAGTAGTGCGGAGTTGATGCAATGAGCAAAGCTGCAAGCAAGGGTGCCACCCCGGGATTCCGGATCGAACATGACAGCATGGGCGAGCTGCAGGTGCCTGCCGATGCCCTGTGGGGTGCGCAGACCCAGCGCGCCGTACAGAACTTCCCGGTCTCGGGCCAGCGCATGCCGCGTGGTTTCATCCGCGCTCTGGGCCTGGTCAAGGGCTCTGCCGCCGGCGTCAACGCCGAGCTGGGCCACCTGCCCAAGACCGTGGCCAAGGCGATCCAGGTCGCGGCCGCCGAAGTGGCCGCCGGTGACTGGGACGCGCATTTCCCGATTGACGTCTACCAGACCGGTTCGGGCACGTCCTCGAACATGAATGCCAACGAGGTCATCGCCACCCTGGCCAACCGCGCCGGCAAGGCGGGCAAGACCACGGTGCATCCCAACGACCACGTCAACCAGGGGCAGAGCTCCAACGACGTGATCCCGACCGCGCTGCGCGTGTCGGCGGTGCTGGCGGCGCATGAACAGCTGCTGCCGGCGCTGGTGCACCTGCGCAAGACCCTGGACAAGAAGGGCCGCAGCCTGCGCAAGGTGGTCAAGACCGGGCGCACCCACCTGATGGATGCGATGCCGCTGACCTTCGAGCAGGAGTTCGGCGCGTGGTCGGCGCAGCTCGCCTCGGCGCAGGAACGCATCGAGGACAGCCTCAAGCGCGTGCGCCGCCTGCCGCTGGGCGGTACCGCGATCGGCACCGGCATCAATGCCGACCCGCGCTTCGGCGCGCAGGTGGCCAAGGCACTGAAGCAGCAGACGTCGGTCAAGTTCGACAGCGCCGAGAACAAGTTCGAGGGCCTGGCCGCGCAGGACGATGCGGTTGAACTGTCCGGCCAGCTCAATGCGCTGGCGGTGGCACTGATCAAGATCGCCAATGACCTGCGCTGGATGAACGCCGGTCCGCTGGCCGGGCTGGGCGAGATCGAACTGCCGGCGTTGCAGCCGGGCAGCTCGATCATGCCGGGCAAGGTCAATCCGGTGATTCCGGAGGCGACGGTGATGGCCTGCGCACAGGTGATCGGCCACCACACCGCGATCACCGTGGCCGGGCAGACCGGCAACTTCCAGCTCAACGTCACCCTGCCGTTGATCGCGGTCAACCTGCTCGATGGCATCGGCCTGCTGGCCAATGTGTCCACGTTGCTGGCCGACAGCGCCATCGCCGGCCTGAAGGTGCGCGAGGACCGTGTGGCCGAGGCGTTGGCACGCAACCCGATCCTGGTCACCGCGTTGAACCCGATCATCGGCTACGAGAAGGCGGCGGCGATCGCCAAGCGGGCGTACAAGGAACAGCGCCCGGTGCTGGACGTGGCGCTGGAGGACAGCGGCCTGGACGAGGCCGAGCTGCGTCGCTTGCTGGACCCGACCGCGCTGACTGCCGGCGGCATCCAGGCCGGGGGCGGTGGCGCCGGCGGTTGATCGAACGGCGTGCGGACCAAGGTCCGCACCCACCACACGCAGGAACGCCGCCCTCGGGCGGCGTTTTTCTTCAGCGGCGGTCGGCGACGATGTTGCCGAAGGTGTCGGTGTAGTCCTTGAATTCGGGGATGCGCTGGATCAGGTCTGCCGGAATCACCTCCATGCCCTCCGGCGGCTGGATCTTCACCGGCTGCATGTTCGGGTCGGCCGGGGCGGCGACCAGGGTGTTCTGGCGCAGCACCTGCAGCTTGCCGAACATGGTCTGCAGCATCTGCTTCTGCGCGTCGTCCAGCGGAATCTGGATCTCGTCCACCTTCATCGTGCCATCGCCGAGGATGATGATGTTCGGTGCCGGCGGGCGACGCACGGTGACCATGCCTTCGCTGACGGAAATCTTCGGCTTGCCGCGCTCGGCGCGGTGGTTGCGGTAATCCTTGTCACAGCCGACCAGGCCCAGGCAGAGCAGGGCGGCCAGCAGCAGGAACAACTTCTTCATGGCATTCGGTTCGGGGGCGTCCGGGGCCGCCATTGTAAGCCCGCCAGCGCAGCCCGGCCGGCCCTGGAACGCCGGGGCCGGCCGGGTGCGCTGATTTGTCTCACTTCGAGAACGTGACCGAGTTGTTCTTGCCGCAGTCGTCCACGTCGCTCTGGTCCATGGTTGCGTACGGCTTGAAGGCCGGCAGTTCACGCGCCAGTGCCTGCTGGCTGGCCAGCATCGCCGGCAGGCGTTCGCAGATGCGCTTGGCCTGGGCCTCGATCTTTGCGGCTTCGGCGTTGATGCGCTTCTCCACGCCTTCGCTGTCGCCGCTGAAGATGCCCTTCAGTGCTTCACCGGCCGCATTGGCTCCCAGCTTGGCGCCGGCCAGGCCGACATCCATGCCGTCCATCGCGATGGCCACAACGTGGCCACGGTATTCCTGCAGGTGGCGGCGCTGGGTGTCATTGGCGGTGATTTCCTTGCCCGCGATCAGCAGGCGGCCATCCGGGGTGATTTCAGCGCGTGGCTGCTGGTCGGCGGAGATCTTGATGTTGCCCTCGATGATCTCCTTATGGGCATCTTCAATGGCCTGCTTGACCGTATCGCCGACACCGCTGGTGGCTTCGGCGACGCTCTTGCCGACGGTCTTGTCGGATGGGGAGGAGGTGCCACCGCAGGCGATCAGCGGCAGGCACAGCAGGGTGGCAGGCAACAGGCGCAACAGCTTCATGGTGATCCCCTGGACGTGTCTGGAAGAGATTACTTGCCGCGCGGCAGGGTGACCCTGCCACTGACATTGCGGTGCTCGACGTCGCCGCTGCCGCTGTGGTCGACGGTCAGGCTGCCACGCACGCCGTCGACCTGGATGTCGCCCGAACCGTGGCTGCGGACATGCACATCGCCACCGATGTCGGCCAGGTCGACGCCACCGGAGCCGACCACGCCGACTTCAACGCTGCCCTGCACGCGCTTGAACTCGATATCGCCCGAACCGACGGTATCCAGCCGGGCATTGCCGCGCACATCGCTGATCTTCAGGTCGCCGGAGCCGACCGTACCGGTGCTGGCGTTACCGCTGATGTTGCGCACGTTGACGTCGCCGGAGCCCAGCGACAGCAGGTTCAGCGAACCACCGCCATCGATGTTGAGGTCGCCCGAGCCCACTGCCGCATGGATGTCGCCGCGGGTGCCGCGAGCCACCGCATCACCGGAGCCGACATCCACGCTGAGCGACTGTGCGTTCTCCACGCTGGCGTCGCCGGAGCCGACCTTGAGCTGCAGCGGCAGGTTGTCCGGCACGCTGCCGCGGATATCCAGCCAGGCGTAGCTGTTGCCGAGGCTGATGCCACTGTTGCGGCCTTCGCGGCGCAGGCTTACCACCAGCTTGTCGCCCTCCTTGCGCTGGTCCAGCACCAGCTGATCAAGCCACTCCTGGCTGGAGGCACAGGCACGACCGTCAAGCTGGCCGCCGCCCTTGCTGGCGACGATCTTCAGGTCATGCTGGTTGACTTCGAACACCACCGCCCGGGCACCGGCCACATCCAGCTTCAACGTGCGCGCAGCAGTGAACTTGCAGTTCGGGGCATCGGCGGCGAGTGCCGACAGCGGCAACAGCAACAACGCGGAACAGGTGAGCAGGGAACGCATGGGTGGTGCCTCCAGGTGGATGGAATCAGATCTCGCCGGCGCGCTTGCGCAGGCGGATGGCGAGGAAGATGAACACTGCACCGACGGCGGCACCGATCCACAGTTCCGGCATCGCCAGGGATTGCAGCTGTGCTCCGGGGCCAAGCAGTGAGGCGATGGACTTCAGGTCGCTGTGCGAATTGTCCACACCGACGCGGTACACCAGGTCCATGCCCGGAACGGCACCCAGCAGCAGGCGGCCGACGATGTTCTGCCAGAACCAGCCGGTGGTCAGCCCGATCAGCGGCATGACCTTGGTGGTGCTGATGATGACGCCGGCGAACAGTGGCAGCATCACCGCCCACAGGAACGGCTTGGTGCGCGCCCAGGCCGAGCACAACAGCAGCCAGCCGGCGGTAGGCAGCGCCCACAGGGCGTAGACCGGGATCCAGGCCAAGTGGCCGGCGGCCAGGGTCAGCGGGCTGGCCGGCCCCCAGATCAGCGTCATCGGGCTGCCGCCGTGGGCCAGCGCAACGAGGCTGATCACCAGCATGAAGCCGAACATGGTGATGATGCCGGCGATCACGGCAATCAACGGTGCGATGATCAGTGCACTGATCACCTTGGACAGCACGGTCTGGGTGTCCGACAGCGGCAGCGACTTCCAGAACAGGATGCTGCGGTCGCGACGGTCGTCGTAGAGCGCGCCCAGGCAGTAGAAGAACACCACGAAGGCCAGCACCAGGAACGGCCAGGCCGAGCTGAGCACCAGGGTCAGGTCGAGGCCGTTGCCAAGGTCGGCCAGGTCCTTGCCATTGATGTTGCGGGTGAGCAGTGCCAGGTCCAGGCCATTGACGTTGACGCTTTCGCCATCGACGTGCAGCCCGCCACTGCGTGCCGCGCGGTTCAGCGCGAACAGGCCGAAGGCGATGCCGATGCTGCTCATCACCAGCGAGATGAGGCCGGCGATCAGCGGCGCGTAGAGGAAGCCGCCGCGGTTTTCCCAGTACTCGCGCTTGAGCAGCCAGCGCAGGGTGCCCAGCGGACTGACGGGGTGGTTGACGGCATTCATGCGTAGGTCCCCTTCATGATGGCGACGAACAGGTCGGCCAGGCCCGGGATGCGGGTCTCGCCAAGGGTTGAAAGCTGGTCGCGTGGTACGCCATCGAACAGCATCACGGTCTTGCCGAACGCCAGGCTGCGCTCGTCGATCGGCTTCAGCGCGCGGGCGGTTTCCAGCTGGTCGGCATTGACCAGCAGCTCGGTGTAACGCTGGCCGACGTCGTCCATTTCCGCATCGAGCACGATGCGGCCATCGCGGATGAACATCACGTCGCTGAGGATGTGCTCGATCTCTTCCACCTGGTGGGTGGTGACGATGATGGTCTTCTGCTCGTCGAAGTAGTCTTCCAGCAGGCGCTGGTAGAACTCCTTGCGGTACAGGATGTCCAGGCCCAGGGTGGGTTCGTCCAGCACCAGGATGCGGGCATCGATGGCCATCACCAGTGCCAGGTGCAGCTGCACGATCATGCCCTTGGACAGTTCGCGCACGCGCTGCTTGGGCTGCAGCTTGGTGTTGGCCAGGAAGCGCTCGCAGCGGGCGCGGTCGAAGCGCGGGTGGACGCCGGCCACGAAATCGATCGCCTCGCGCACCTTCAGCCAGCGCGGCAGCACGGCAACGTCGGCGATGAAGCAGATGTCGTTCATCAGCTCGTCGCGGTGCAGCCGCGGGTCGCGGCCGAGCACGTTGAGTTCGCCTTCCACCGAGGTCAGGCCGAGGATGGCCTTCAACGCGGTGGTCTTGCCCGCGCCGTTGGGGCCGATCAGGCCGATGATGCGCCCGCTCGGAATGCTGAAACTGGCATCGTCGAGGGCGACCGTGGTCTTGTAGGCCTTGCGCAGGCCTCGGGCGGTGATGACCGATTCACTTGTAGTGCTATTCATCAGACTTTCCCCTGGGGCAGCAATTCGTCGAGGCTCAGGCCCAGGCGCTGGATGCGCTCCAGCACCGCCGGCCATTCTTCGTTGAGGAAGCGGTCCCGCTCACTGCTGCGCAGCTGCGTGGCCGCCTGCTCGGTCATGAACATGCCCAGGCCGCGGCGCTTCTCGACCAGGCCTTCATCGGCCAGTTCCTGGTAAGCGCGCGAAACGGTGATGGGGTTGAGTTGATAGTCGGCGGCCACCTGGCGCACCGAAGGCAGGGCATCGCCCGGCTTGAGGATTCCGTCGAGCATCATGGCGATCACACGCTCCTTCAACTGACGGTAGATGGGAGCGCCGTCGCTCCACTGGATGTCGCTCATATTCAGCTCCGTGGGGTCAGCGGCTGGGCGAACGAGAAATACGGCATGGACAGGGAGCTGTGCAGCCGACGCGGGGGAGGGGGGGAGGAGTCGGCGTTCCCTGCCGGCGAAGCGGTTGTGTCCTGTGCACTGCCGGAGGGCAGTGCGGTGGCGGGAGAGGCGGGCACGGCCAGCCAGGTGAGCACGAGCAGGGTGGAAACTGCAGTGACCGCAGGCGCGGTGAGCGTGCGACGCATCCGGGTGTTCATGGCTTCCCCCTGTCTCAGGTGACTGGTGTTGTATGCAACTATAACACCGGCACGCCGCCGTGCAAGTCCTTGCCGGCCCCAACTGATGGCAGGGGTGGTCATATCGCCGAAATATCCCATCAAGCAGTTGATTCTAAAGAGAAATAAATCTGTCGTGCGGCGAGGGGGCGATCGGGCTTCCATTCAGTGATGTCCATGCCATGTCATCACTGCGGTGCGCCGGCAGGCTGGGCCAGGCAAACGCCATGCCGCGCAAAGCCATCCGGGGCCTGTGCCATCAGGGCGGCAGAGGCCCGGTGCTATAGTTCGGCCGATTCCCGGCCGGTAGCGGCCGGGCCCTGTGAATGGCTACCGCGGACTGTTCCTGATGCCTCTGTCGACCGTTTCCCCGCGCCGCATGCGCGGCCTGTCCCTGCTGGTCCTGATCGTGGCTGGTGTCGCTGGTTCGGCCAGTGCCCTGGCGGCCGATCTGCTCGACCTCGAGTACCGGCCGCTGGCCAGCAAGCAGCAGGTCAACCTGCAGCAGCGCTACCACGGGCAGGTGCTGCTGGTGGTCAACACCGCCAGCAAATGTGGCTACACGCCGCAGTACGAAGGCCTGGAGGCGCTGCAGAAGCGCTATGCCGGCCGCGGCTTCGCCGTGCTCGGGTTCCCGTCCAATGATTTCAAGGGCCAGGAGCCGGGTGACGAAAAGCAGATCCAGGATTTCTGCACGCTGACCTATGGCGTCAAGTTCCCGATGTTCGAGAAGGTACACGTGGTCGGGACCGAGGCCACGCCGCTGTACCAGCGGCTGACCGCTGCGACCGGCGTCGCGCCGGGCTGGAACTTCCACAAGTACCTGGTCGGCCGCGATGGCAAGGTCATCGCCCAGTTCGCCAGCAAGGTCACGCCGGACGATCCGCAGCTGACCGCGGCCATCGACAAGGCCCTGGCCGCAGCGGCCACGCATTGATATCCGCCACGCATGCCTCGACATCTCCGGCATGCGTGCGACAATGTTTCTTTTCGCGCCGACGTCGGCGCCCAGACACTTCCAGGAATGCAGCGAATGAAGATGGGAATGCGCGGCGCCGCGGCGTCGGTTCTGATTCTGGCGATGGGCACTTCGGGTGTCGCTCTGTCGCAACAACCGGCTGCCCCCGCAGCCGCCAAGGAGACCGCAACCTTGAATTCCCCCAAGCAGAAGCTCGGCTATGCCATCGGCCTGGACGTGGCCAAGTCGTTCACCCCGATTGCCGATGAGATCGACGTTGCCGCCCTGCGTACCGCGGTGGAGCGTTCGTTCGAAGGCCTGCAGCCGCAGATCACCCAGGAACAGGCCAAGGCCACCGATGCCGCCCTGCGCCAGGTCGTGATGGCCCGCAGTGGCCAGCAGGTACCGGGCGTTGCGCCGGGTTCGCAGCCGCCGAAGGTCGATCGCGTCAAGGTGTCGCAGATGATCGGTTCGTACTCGGTCGGTCCGTCGCTGGCGCAGCTGAAGGACGACATCGACGTCGCCTCGCTGTTTGACGCGATCAGCACCGGTCTGAACAAGGGCCAGCCCAAGATGACGGAAGCTGACGCGACCGCCACCATCCAGGCCTTCATGGGCAGCAAGCAGGCTGAAATGCAGGCCAAGGCCGCCGCCGCCGCGCAGACCAACCGCGAAGAAGGCAATGCCTTCCTGGCCAAGAACAAGACCCAGCCGGGCGTGGTGACCACCGCGTCGGGCCTGCAGTACCAGGTCATCCGCCCGGGTAGCGGCGAGCGTCCGCTGCCGAGCAGCAAGGTGCGCGTGAACTACGAAGGCAAGCTGCTCAACGGCACCGTGTTCGACAGCTCCTACGGCCGCCAGCCGGCCGAGTTCGGCCTGGACCAGGTGATCAAGGGCTGGACCGAAGGCGTCGCGCTGATGCCGGTGGGCTCGAAGTACCGCTTCTGGATTCCGGGCAACCTGGCCTACGGCGAAAACGGCACCCCGGGTGGCCCGATCGGCCCGAACGCAACTCTGACGTTCGACGTCGAGCTGCTGGGCGTCCTGCCGTAAGCGACCACGGAGCCTGCACGGACATGCGCGTTGCGATTTTCGGTACCGGTTATGTAGGGCTGGTGACCGGCACCTGCCTGGCCGACGTTGGTCATCAGGTGGTCTGCGTCGACATCGACCAGGCCAAGGTCGATGGCCTCAACCGGGGCATCATCCCGATCTATGAGCCGGGCCTGGAGCCGATGGTGAAGGCCAACCATGCCGCGTCGCGGCTGGCGTTCACCACCGATGCCGCGGCCGCCATCGAGCATGGCCAGGTGGTGTTCATCGCGGTGGGCACGCCGCCGGACGAGGATGGCAGCGCGGACCTGCAGTACGTGCTGGCCGTGGCCCGTACCATCGGCCGGCACATGAGTGTGCCGACCGTGGTGGTCAACAAGTCGACGGTGCCGGTCGGCACGGCCGACAAGGTGCGTGCCGCCATCGCCGAGGAACTGGCCGCACGTGGCGCGGACATCGCCTTCGACGTGGTGTCCAATCCGGAATTCCTGAAGGAAGGCGACGCGGTCGCCGACTGCATGCGCCCGGATCGCATCATCATCGGTGCGACCAGCGAAGAGTCGGTGGCGGTGATGCGCCGCCTGTATGCGCCGTTCAACCGCAACCACGACCGCGTTGTGGAAATGGACGTGCGTTCGGCCGAGCTGACCAAGTACGCGGCCAACGCGATGCTGGCGACCAAGATTTCGTTCATGAACGAAATCGCCAACATCGCCGAACGCGTCGGTGCCGACGTCGAGCAGGTCCGCCAGGGCATTGGCTCGGACCCGCGCATCGGCTGGCACTTCATCTACCCGGGTGCCGGCTACGGCGGCTCGTGCTTCCCGAAGGACGTGCAGGCACTGGCCCGCACCGCCCAGCAGCATGGCCTGGAGCCGAAGCTGCTGAACGCGGTGGAGGCGGTCAACGAATCGCAGAAGGGGCATCTGTTCGCCCTCATCCAGCGTCACTACGACCGGGGCGAGGATGAAGGCGTGCGCGGCAAGACCTTTGCCGTGTGGGGCCTGGCCTTCAAGCCGAATACCGACGACATGCGCGAGGCATCCAGCCGTCGCCTGCTGGCACAGCTCTGGGAAGGGGGCGCCACCGTGCGTGCCTACGACCCTGAAGCCATGCATGAATCGCAGCGGATCTTCGGCGAGCGCGACGACCTGGTGTTCTGCAGCAGTGCCGATGACGCGCTGCAGGGGGCCGACGCGCTGGTGGTGGTGACCGAGTGGAAGCAGTTCCGCAGCCCCGATTTCCAGAAGCTGCGCGAGCAGCTGAAGGACGCGGCGGTGTTCGACGGGCGCAACCTGTATGACCCGGCTGAAGTGGAAGCGGCAGGCCTGGCCTACTACGGCATCGGCCGGGGGCGCTCGCTGCATGTCTGATCTGCTGCCGATCGAACGTGAGCAGGCGCTGGAAGCGCGCCTGGTCGAGCTGGAGATGCGCGTGTCCTTCCAGGAACAGGCGCTGGCCGAACTGAGCGATGCGCTGGCCGATGCCCGCATGCAGGGCATGCGCAACGCCGATGTGTTGCGCGTGCTGCTGGAAGACCTGGGCAAGGTCCGCAACGCACTGAACTCTTCCGATCCGGCGAGCGAACCGCCGCCGCCGCACTACTGATCCGAATCCTATGAGCGATACCCTCCGCGACCAGCTGATGGGCCTGGGCTTCAAGCCCGCCCCCAAGCCCGAGCGCAAGAATGATGGCCCCCGCCGCGATGGCCGCCCGCAGGGCAAGGGTGGCAATGGCAATGGAAAGCCGCAGGGCGCTGGCAAGGGCGAACACAAGCCCGGCGAGCGTCGTGGCCATGGTCATGGCGGCGCCGGCAAGCCCGGCCCGTCGCGTGGCCCCGGCCAGCAAGGCCCGCGCAAGCCGCGCAGCGCCGAAGAGATGGACCTGGCCAAGGCCTACGCCATCCGTGCGCAGAAGGAAAAGGAAGAGCGCATCGAGACCGAGCGCCTGAAGCAGGAAGAAGCACGCGTCCGCCGCGAGGCGAAGGCAAAGCTGGAAGAACTGCTGAAGGACAAGAGCCTCAATGCCGAAGCGGCGGACATTGCCCGCCACTTCCCGTATGGCGGCAAGATCAAGCGCATCTACGTCACCGCCGAACAGCTGACCGCACTCAATGCCGGTGAGCTGGGCGTGGTGCAGCTCAATGGCCGTTACCTGCTGGTGACCGCCGAGGTGCTGGCACAGTCCGAAGCGGTGTTCGCCGCGTCGGTCGCGCTGAAGGTCGACCCGAATGCGCCCGCCGAGGAAGATCCGTACGCGGATCCGCAATACCAGGTGCCGGACGACCTGGTCTGGTAAGCGGAACTGCAGGATGAGGAAAACGCCGGGCATTGCCCGGCGTTTTCGTTACGGGGCGTGCACGGCGCTGCGGCGCGCGCGGATCAGCGGCAGGCTCAGCGCGAAGAAGCACAGCAGCGCACCGACCAGAGCGAAGCCACTGCCGGCCAGGAATGCGGTGCGGCCATCATCGATTTTCCACAGCTGGCCGGCGATGAGTGCGCCCAGCACGCCGCCGACACCGGACGAGAAGCCGTACAGCAGGCCCTGGCCATGGCCATTGAGGCGGCCGGGGAAGTAGGTTGCCAGCATCTGCATCGCGGCCGCGAAGAAGGCAGCAAAGCCCAGCGCGTGTGCGCTCTGCGCGACCAGCATCACCGGCAGGTTTTCCGGGAACAGCGCGGTGACGGCCCAGCGCAGGCAGGAACCGACCAGTGCGATCAGCAGCATCCAGCTGGCGTCATAGCGGCGGAAGAAGCGGCCGATGGTGAAGAACACGCCGACTTCGAACACCACGCCGACGGTCCACAACAGGCCGAGCGTGGACGTGCGGTAGCCGTGATGGTCCATGTAGACCGAGAAGAACGTGTAATACGGGCCGAATGACAGCTGCTCCATGAACGCGGCCAGGAAGAACGCCAGCACCGGCGGGCGCCGCACGATCTGCCAGAAGCCGCTGGCATCGCCATCGGCCTTGCCGATGCCGCGCGCATACTGGTTGCTGAAGGCCGACGCCACCAGCAGGACGAACAGCGGCAGCATCATCCAGGGCAGCAGCCCGGCACGGCTGGCCGAGCCGTCACCTTCGATCAGCCAGCCGAACAGGGTGACGATGGCGATGAAACCGAGCGATCCCCAGACCCGGATCAGCCCGTAGCGATGGCTGTCGCTGCCGAGGTGGGTGAGGGTGATCGATTCGAACTGCGGCATCACCGCGTTGTAGAAGAAGCAGAACACCACCATCGCCGGGTACATCCATGGCTGCGGCAAGGGCAGCAGGAAGGCGGCAAAGCTGAGCAGGGTCAGTACGCAGCCGATGCGCAGCAGGCGGATCGGCCGTGGCGAGGCCGCTGCCATTGAGGTCCAGGTGCTGGGCGCGACCACGCGGGTGGCGTACCACAGCCCCATCATCACGCTGATCGCGGTCACGCTCATGCCGCGCGCGGTCAGGAACAGGCTCCAGTACGGAGTGAACGCGCCGAGCGCCGCGTAGTAGAACAGGTAGAAGCTGGAGAGACGGGCAACGGGAACGGTCATCGCGGAATGATGAAGCAAAAAGGGGACGGAGGGGATCAAGTCGTTTGTGCCACAAACGACTTGATCCCCTCCGTCCCCTTTGTGTGTCATTCGGGGTCGTAGTCGAGGTTGGAGGCCAGCCAGCGTTCGGCCTGGGCGCGGTCCACGCCCTTGCGCCGGGCGTAGTCGCCGACCTGTTCGCGGCTGAGCCGGCCGACCACGAAGTACTGGCTCTGCGGATGGCTGAAGTAGTAGCCCGAAACGGCCGCCGTAGGCAGCATCGCGAAGCTCTCGGTCAGTTCCATGCCGGCGTTCGCTTCGGCCTGCAGCAGGTCGAACAGCCGGCGCTTCTCGCTGTGCTCGGGGCAGGCCGGATAGCCGGGCGCCGGACGGATGCCGCGGAACTGCTCGTCGATCAGGGCTTCGTTGTCCAGCGTCTCGGCGTGGTCGTATCCCCAGAATCCGGTACGCACGCGCTGATGCAGGCGCTCGGCCAGCGCCTCGGCGAAGCGGTCGGCGAGCGCCTTCAGAAGGATCGCGTTGTAGTCGTCATGCTCGGCCTCGAAGCGCGCGACGTGCGCGTCGATGCCGATACCGGCGGTGACCGCGAACGCGCCGATCCAGTCCTGCTTGCCGCTGTCGGCCGGGGCAATGAAATCGGCCAGGCAGAAGTCCGGGCGCTCGGCCGGCTTGTCCACCTGCTGGCGCAGGAAGTGCAGGGTGGTTTCGCCCTGCGGGTGCTGCACGCGCACGTCGTCGCCGATGCTGTTGGCCGGCCACAGCCCGAACACCGCCTTGGCGGTCAGCCACTTCTCATCGACGATGCGGGTGAGCATCGCGCGGGCGTCCTGGTACAGGTCGCTGGCCTGGGTGCCGACGATCTCGTCGGTGAGGATGGCCGGGAACTTGCCGGCCAGTTCCCACGCCTGGAAGAACGGGGTCCAGTCGATGTAGTCGACCAGCTCCGCGAGCGGATAGTCGTCGAACACATGCAGCCCGGGCTGGTTGGGCACAGGCGGCGTATAGGTGTCCCAGCCGCCCTGGAACTTCTGCCCGCGCGCGTGCTCCAGCGTGACCAGGCGCTTGGCGTCGCCGCGGTTGCGATGGCGCGCGCGGATCTCGGCGTAGTCGGCCTCGTTGGCTGCGACGAACGCCTCGCGCAGGTCGCGCGAGATCAACGACTGGGCCACGCCCACCGCGCGCGAGGCGTCCTTCACCCAGATCGTGGGGGCCTGGTAGTGCGGGTCGATCTTCAGCGCGGTGTGCGCGCGGGAGGTGGTCGCGCCGCCGATCAGCAACGGAAGGTCGAAGCCCTGGCGCTGCATCTCGCGTGCGACGTGGCTCATTTCTTCAAGCGATGGGGTGATCAGCCCGGACAGGCCGATGATGTCGGCATGATGCTCGCGTGCGGCATCGAGGATCTTCTGCGCCGGTACCATGACGCCCAGATCGATCACCTCGAAATTGTTGCAGGCCAGGACCACGCCGACGATGTTCTTGCCGATGTCGTGCACATCGCCTTTCACCGTGGCCATGATGATGCGGCCATTGCTCTTGGCCGAATCGCCGCTGCGTGCCTTCTCGGCCTCGATGTAAGGCAGCAGGTAAGCCACCGCCTTCTTCATCACGCGTGCGGACTTCACCACCTGCGGCAGGAACATCTTGCCGGCACCGAACAGGTCGCCGACCACGTTCATGCCGTCCATCAGCGGCCCTTCGATCACGTCCAGCGGGCGGCTGGAGGCCTGCCGCGCCAGCTCGGTGTCCTCTTCCACGAAGGCATCCAGGCCGTGCACCAGTGCATGCGCCAGGCGCTGCGCCACCGGCTTTTCGCGCCAGGTGAGGTCTTCGGTTTTCGCCGCGCCCTTCTTGCCCTTGTAGCGCTCGGCAATCTCCAGCAGGCGCTCGGTCGCATCGCTGCGGCGGTTGAGGATCACATCCTCCACGCGCTCGCGCAGGTCCGGCTCCAGCTCATCGTAGATCGGCATGGCACCGGCGTTGACGATGCCCATGTCCATGCCGGCGGCAATCGCGTGGTACAGGAACACCGAGTGGATGGCCTGGCGCACCGTTTCGTTGCCGCGGAACGAGAAGGACACGTTGGAGACGCCGCCGGAGACATGGCAGTGCGGCAGCGTCTGCTTGATGATGCGGGTGGCCTCGATGAAGTCCACCGCGTAGTTGTCGTGCTCTTCGATGCCGGTGGCGACGGCGAAGATGTTCGGGTCGAAGATGATGTCCTGCGGCGGGAAGCCGCTCTCGTCGACCAGGATGCGGTAGGCGCGGGTGCAGATCTCGACCTTGCGCGCGCAGGTATCGGCCTGGCCGCTTTCGTCGAAGGCCATCACCACTGCGGCGGCGCCGTAGCGAAGCACCTTGCGTGCGTGCTCGCGGAACAGGGCCTCGCCTTCCTTCAGCGAGATCGAGTTGACCACGCTCTTGCCCTGCAGGCACTTCAGCCCGGCCTCGATCACGCTCCACTTGGACGAGTCGACCATCACCGGAATACGCGCGATGTCCGGCTCGGACATGATCAGGTTGAGGTAGCGGGTCATCGCCGCTTCCGAATCGATCAGGCCCTCGTCCATGTTGACGTCGAGGATCTGCGCGCCGCTGGCCACCTGCTGGCGGGCCACATCGACGGCTTCCTCGTAGCGGCCTTCCTTGATCAGCTTGCGGAACTGGGCGCTGCCGGTGACGTTGGTGCGCTCACCGACGTTGACGAACAGCAGGTCCGGGGTGATGACCAGCGGTTCCAGGCCGGACAGGCGGGTATACGACGGGGTGCTCATGCGGCCTGCTGCTCCTGGTTGCCGGGCAGGGCGCGCGGCGGCAGGCCGGCGACCGCTTCGGCAATGGCGCGGATGTGGTCGGGGGTGGAGCCGCAGCAGCCACCGACCAGGTTCAACAGCCCATCCTCGGCGAAGCCACGCAGGGTGGCCGCCATCTCTTCGGGTGTTTCGTCATACTCGCCGAAGGCATTGGGCAGGCCGGCATTGGGGTGGGCGCTGACATGGCACTCGGCAACCTGCGAAAGGGTTTCCACGTGCGGTCGCATCGCAGCGGCGCCCAATGCGCAGTTCAGCCCGATCGACAGCGGCCGCGCATGCGCCAGCGACGCATGGAAGGCCTCGGCGGTCTGCCCGGACAGCGTGCGTCCCGAGGCATCGGTGATGGTGCCGGAAATCATCACCGGCAAGCGTGCACCGCGTGCGTCAAAGGCCTCCTCCAGCGCGTACAGCGCGGCCTTGGCATTGAGCGTGTCGAAGATGGTTTCGACCATCAGCGTGTCGGCGCCACCGTCGATCAGGCCCTCGATCGCTTCGCGGTAGGTGTCGCGCAGTTCGTCGAAGCTGGTGTTGCGGAAGCCGGGATCGTTGACGTCGGGGCTGATGGAAGCGGTGCGGCTGGTCGGGCCGATCACCCCGATGACGAAGCGTGGCTTGTCCGGCGTGGTGGCTTCGACCGCATCGCAGCGCGCGCGTGCCACTGCGGCCCCCGCTTTGTTCAGCTCGTACACCAGGTGTTGCAGGTGATAGTCGGCCTGGCTGACCGAGGTTGCGTTGAAGGTATTGGTCTCGACCAGGTCCGCACCGGCTTCCAGGTAGGCCGTGTGGATGTCGGCGATGACCTCCGGCCGGGTCAGCAGCAGCAGGTCGTTGTTGCCCTTCAGGTCATGGCCTTCCGGCACGCCGTGGTCGCAGCCGGGGCCATGGGCATGGTCGTAGCCACCCGCGAAACGCTCGCCACGGTAATCGTCCTCCTGCAGGCCGTGGCGCTGGATCATCGTGCCCATCGCACCGTCGATGATCAGGATCCGCTCGCGCAGGGCGTCGAGCAGGGCATTGGCACGATCAGGATGCAACCACGGCAGGGCGGACATGCGGTCTCCAGCTCAGGGCTTGTTGGCGATCAGCGAAATCACTTCGAAGTGTGGCGGACGCTTCTCGCGGGTGACTGTTTCCAGGCTGGACACCTGCAGCCCGGCCTTGTCGACGAACCTGCGCAGTTCCTTGTCGCTGAAGCCGAGGTTGACGTGGCCGTAGGCCTCCACCGCCGCCTTGTGCTCGTGGCGGGCCAGGCTGCACAGCAGCAGGCGGCCGCCGGAGCGCAGCACGCGTGCGGCTTCGGTCACCGCCTGCGCCGGTTTGCTGGCGTAGGTCAGTGCATGCATCAGCACCACCAGGTCGAAGCTGCCGTCCTTGAACGGCAGGGCATGCATGTCACCCTCGCGCACTTCCACGTTGGGCAGGCGCCGCAGCCGTTCGCTGGCCGCGGCGACCACGCGTGCGCTGGTGTCGATGCAGATGTAGCGCTTGGCGTGGGGGGCGACGAGTTCGGCCAGTACGCCGTCGCCGGACGCGATATCCAGTACGTCGCCGGTCTCCAGCAGCGGCAGCGCGGTCCGGGCCAGTGCCTCCCAGGTGCGTCCCGGAGAGTAGTGCCGTTCCATGTCGCCGGCCACGCTGTCGGCCCAGTTCTGGTCGGCGGCGCGGTGGGCCAGCACCGCGGCCACCCGTTCGGCATCCTGGCGCAGCAGCGGGTCATCGCTTCCGTTGCTCAAGGCGTGCCACAATGCGCGCTGCGCCGGGTCCAGCTGGGCCTCGTCGAAGCGGTAGTAGGCCGACACGCCCGCGCGGCGGTCGCGGACCAGGCCGGCTTCCTTCAGGCGTGCCAGGTGCGTGGACACGCGCGGCTGCGCCAGGCGGGTGATCGCCGACAGCTCGGCCACGGTCAGCTCTTCCTGCTCCAGCAGCGCCAGCAGGCGCACGCGGGTCGCATCAGCGAACACCTTCAGGCGAGTCGACCAGTCTTCAAGATCCATAAATATCTACCTATCGCGATATAGAGATATATTCGCTGAGTGAGCCTGCCGCGGTCAAGTCGCTGGCGTACGGAAGCCGTCGCGCCCCGGTACAATCAGGCCATCCGGGCACGCCTTGCGTGGCCCACTTCATCATGTACCTGGGAGGGTGTTGTGGATTTCAGCTTTACTGAAGAGCAGTTGATGCTGCAGGACGTGGCGCGGCGCATCGCGCAGGAGAAGATCGCCCCGAGTGCGGAGCATCACGACCGTACCGGCGAGTTCCCGCTGGACAACATCCGCCTGCTCGGCGAGAACGGCCTGATGGGCATCGAAGTGCCGACCGAATACGGCGGTGCGGGCATGGACCCGGTTGCGTACGTGCTGGCGATGGTAGAGGTCGCCGCCGCCGACGCAGCCCATTCGACCATAATGTCGGTCAACAATTCGCTGTTCTGCAACGGCATCCTTACCCACGGTACCGAGGCGCAGAAGCAGACCTATGTGCGTGCGATCGCCGAGGGTGAGGCCATCGGTGCGTTCGCGCTGACCGAGCCGCAGTCGGGCTCGGACGCGACCGCAATGCGTTGCCGCGCGGTGAAGCAGGCCGATGGCGGCTTCGTCATCAACGGCAAGAAGAGCTGGATCACCTCCGGCCCGGTGGCCAAGTACATCGTGCTGTTCGCGATGAGCGAGCCGGACAAGGGCGCGCGTGGCATCACTGCCTTCATCATCGATACCGACAAGGCCGGCTTCGGTCGTGGCAAGACCGAACCGAAGCTGGGCATCCGTGCTTCGGCCACCTGCGAGATCGAGTTCAACGACTACGTGGCCGCGGCCGATGATGTGCTGGGCCAGGAGGGCGAGGGCTTCAAGATCGCCATGAGCGTGCTCGACGCCGGCCGCATCGGCATTGCCTCGCAGGCCATCGGCATCGCACGGGCCGCCTATGAAGCGACCCTGGAATACGTGAAGGAGCGCAAGGCCTTTGGCGCGGCCATCGGTACTTTCCAGATGACCCAGGCCAAGATCGCCGACATGAAGTGCAAGCTGGATGCAGCCCTGCTGCTGACCCTGCGCGCGGCATGGGTGAAGGGCCAGGGCAAGCGCTTCAGCACCGAAGCGGCGGTGGCCAAGCTGACCGCCTCGGAAGCGGCGATGTGGATCACCCACCAGGCGGTGCAGATCCATGGCGGCATGGGCTATTCGAAGGAAATGCCGCTGGAGCGTTACTTCCGTGATGCCAAGATCACCGAGATCTATGAAGGCACCTCGGAAATCCAGCGCCTGGTGATCGCCCGCAACGAGACCGGGCTGCGCTGATCCGCTCTGGTAGATGCCAACCTTGGTTGGGATCCAGCGGTGCCAACCAAGGTTGGCGACTACCGGCTTCATGGCACGAATGAAAAAGGCCCCGGATCGCTCCGGGGCCTTTTCGTTTCAACCCAGCGCCGGATCAACGATCCGGGCGGTGGGCACTTTCGGCGTCGCGCTGGCGTTCCATGAACTCCTTGGAGGGTTCATCCAGCTTGTCGCCCAGCATGCGCCGCACGACCACGAAGAACACCGGGATCATCAGCAGGCCGAGCAGGGTGGCGAACAGCATGCCGCCGATCACGCCGGTACCGATGGCGTGGCGGGAGTTGGCACCGGCGCCGGTGGAGATCGCCATCGGGATCACGCCCATGATGAACGCGAACGACGTCATCAGGATCGGGCGGAAACGCAGGCGTGCCGCCTCGATGGTGGCATCGCGCAGGTTCTTGCCCGCTGCACGCTGCTCCACCGCGAACTCCACGATCAGGATCGCGTTCTTCGCCGCCAGGCCGATCACGGTGATCAGGCCGATCTTGAAGAACAGGTCGTTGGGCAGGCCACGCAGCATCGACAGGCCCAGTGCGCCGAGCACGCCCAGCGGCACCACCAGCAGCACCGCCACCGGAATCGACCAGCTTTCGTACAGCGCCGCAAGGCACAGGAACACCACGACGATCGACAGCACCAGCAGCAGGGTGGCGGCGTTGCCGGCCAGGATTTCCTGGTAGGACATGCCGGACCAGTCGTAGCCGAAGCCGGCCGGCAGGTCGTCGTTGACGATCGCCTCCATGGTCTGCATCGCTTCACCCGAACTGGTGCCCGGGGCCTGCGAACCGACGATGTTGATCGCCGAGTAGCCGTTGTAGCGGCTCAGCGATGGCGATGCCGACACCCATTCGGACTTGACCACCGTGTTGAGCGGGATCATCGCGTTGGTGCCATCGGCATTGGTGGTCAGGCTGGACGGGCTGTAGAAGCTCTTCAGCGACTCCTGGCCCGTGCGGTACGGGCCATCGGCCTGCATCGTGACGCGCTTGATGCGGCCCTCGTAGAAGAAGTCGTTGACGTACACCGGGGCCAGCATCAGCTGGATGGTGCTGTACACGTCCGACACCGACATGCCCATCGACTGCGCCTGCACGCGGTCCACGTGCAGCTGCAGCTGCGGGGCGTTTTCCAGCCCGTTCGGACGCACGCCGACCAGTGCTTCGGGCTTCTGCGCGGCCTTGCCCAGCAGGATGTTGCGCGCCTGGGTCAGCTGTTCGTAGCCGGCACCGCTACGGTCCTGCAGCCACATGTCGAAGCCACCGAACTGGCCGAGGCCCTGCACGGTGGGCAGGTTGACCACGAAGATCTGCGCTTCCTTGATGCCGTAGAACGCGCCGTTCATGTTCTGGATGAACTCCGGCGCGGTGAACTTGCGTTCTTCCCACGGCTTCAGGCGGATGAAGCCCATGCCCACGTTCTCGCCGGAACCGACGAAGCTGAAGCCGGCCACCTGCAGCATGCCTTCATAGCCATCCTGCTTTTCCAGGATGCCACGCATCTGCGCGAACACTTCGTTGGTCTGGCCCTTGGTCGAGCCCGGCGGCAGCTGCACGATCGCCAGTGCGTAGCCCTGGTCCTCTTCCGGCAGGAAGCTGCCCGGCATGCGGGTGAACAGGAAGCCGCACAGCGCGGTCAGCACCACGAACAGGATCATCCAGCGCGGCGCGTGGCGCACCGCCGAGGTGATGTGGCCCACATAGGTGTGGCTGATCTTGTCGTAGTACTTGTTGAAGGTGCGGTAGATGATGTTCGGGTTGTCGTTGTGCGTCGGCTTGAGGAAGGTCGCGCACAGCGCCGGGGTGAAGCCCAGGGCCAGGAACGCCGAGAACGCCATCGAGATGGCGATGGTCAGCGCGAACTGCTTGTAGATCTCACCTGCCGCGCCGCCCTGCAGGGCGGACGGGATGAACACCGCGGCCAGCACCACGGTGATCGCCACCACCGCGCCGGTGATCTGGGTCATCGCCTTCTGCGTGGCCGGCTTCGGCGCCAGGCCTTCCTCGGACATGATGCGCTCGACGTTCTCGATCACCACGATCGCGTCGTCGACCACGATGCCGATCGCCAGCACCATCGCGAACAGGGTCAGCTGGTTGATCGTGAAGCCGATCATCCACATGCCCAGGAAGGTGCCGAGCAGGGCCACCGGGATGACCAGGGTCGGGATCAGGGTGGCGCGGAAGTTCTGCAGGAAGATCAGCATCACCAGGAACACCAGCAACACCGCTTCGAACAGGGTCTTGACCACTTCCTGGATCGAGATCTTGACGAAGGTGGTGCTGTCGTACGGCGAGAACCAGGTCACGCCGGACGGGAAGCTGGGCTGCAGCTCGTCCATCTTGCCGCGCACCGCTTCGGCAACGTTCAGGGCGTTGGCGCCTGGCAGCAGCTGGATGGCGAAGGCACCGGTCGGCTTGCCGTTGTACTGGGTATCGAAGCCGTAGTTGTTGGCACCGAAGGCGACCCGGGCGATGTCCTTCAACAGCACGCGCGAGCCGTCAGCGTTGGCGCGCAGGATGATGTTCTCGAACTCCTGCGGCGAACTGAAGCGGCCTTCGGCCGAGACCGTGGCGGTGAAGTGCTGGCCCTCCGGCGACGGGTCCGAACCCAGTGCACCCGCGGCGAACTGCACATTCTGTGCGCGCACCGCCGCCAGCACCTGGCTGGCCGACAGGCCGTAGCCCTGCATCTTTTCCGGGTTCAGCCAGATGTTCATGGCGTACTCGGAACCGAACTGCTGGGTGCTGCCGACGCCGGGGATACGCGAGACCTGGTCGAGCACGCGCGAACCGACGATGTCGTTCAGGGCATCACGGTTGATGGTCGGTGTATCGGACTGCAGTGCCACCACCATCAGGAAGCCGGCGTTGGCCTTGGCCACCACCACGCCCTGCTGGGTCACTTCCGAAGGCAGGCGTGGCGTGGCCAGCGATACCTTGTTCTGCACCTGCACCTGGGCGATGTCCGGATCGGTACCGGTCTCGAAGGTCAGGGTGATCTGCGCCCGGCCGTTGGAGGACGAGGAAGAGCTGAAGTACAGCAGGTGATCGATACCGGTCAGCTGCTGCTCGATCACCTGGGTGACCGACTTCTCGGTGGTGTCCGCGCTGGCGCCCGGGTAGGTGGCCGAGACGGTCACCTGCGGCGGGGCGATGTTGGGATAGGACTCCACGCCCAGGTTGAGGATCGCGATCACGCCGCTGAGCGAGATCAGGATCGCAACCACCCAGGCGAAGACTGGATGCTCGATGAAAAATTTAGGCATGACGGAAGGTTCCCGTTACTGCTTGTTCGAATCGGTGGCGGCCGGCTTGGCCGCATCGGCCTGCTCCGGCTTGGCGGCGTCGGCCGGAGCCTTGCCCGCGGCCGGCGCAGCGCCTGCCGGAGCAGCGCCACCTGCGCCAGGCTTGCCATTGGCGTCCTGCCCCGGGGTCCACGGCTTGGCCACCGCCGGTGCACCTTCCTTGACCTTCTGCACGCCGGCCACGATCACCTTGTCACCGGCGGCCAGGCCGTCGCTGACCAGCCAGTTGCCGTTCTGCGCGCCATCGGTCTTGACGTTCTTGCGCACCACCTTGCCGTCGGTGCCGACCACCATCACGTAGCCGCCGGTGGTGTCGCGCAGCAGCGCCTGCTGCGGCACCAGGTAGGCGTTGTTGCGCTCGCCCAGGTTGGCCTGGAAGCTGACGAAGGCGCCCGGCAGCAGGATCTGCTGCGGGTTCGGCAGCAGCGCGCGCAGCGAGACCGCGCCGGTGGCCGGATCGACCGTGGTCGAGGAGAAGTCCAGCGTGCCCGGCTCGCTGTAGGTGGTGCCGTCGGCCAGCTTGACGCTGACGGTAGCCTTGCCATCGCCGGACAGGGCCAGTGCGCCCTTGGCCTGCTGCGCACGCAGCTGGGTCAGCTCATCGACGCTCAGCGAGAAGTTCACGTACAACGGGTCGAGCTGGTCGACGGTGGTCAGCAGGGTCACATCGCCCTGGCCGACCAGCGCACCTTCGGTGACCTGCTGCTTGTTGGCCACGCCGCTGATCGGGGCGGTCACTTCGGTGTAGCCCAGATTGATGCGCGAGGAGGTCAACGCGGCCTCGGCCTGCTTGACCGCGGCCAGGGCGGTGCGCTCGGCCGACTCGGCGTTGTCCAGGTCGGACTTGGAGACGAACTGCTGCGGGGCCAGCGAGCGCGCACGGTCGGCGGCGACCTTGGCGTTGGCATAGGTGGCACGGGCCGAGGCCAGCTGGGCTTCGGAGGCGTTGAGCGAGGCACGCAGCGGCGCCGGGTCGATCAGGAACAGGGTCTGGCCCTGCTTGACCTGGGAGCCTTCCTGGTAGACGCGCTTGAGCAGCACGCCCGGAACGCGCGCGCGCACGTCGGCGCTGCGGAACGGCGACAGGCGGCCGACCAGCTCGCGCTGCAGCGGCAGGGTCTGCGGCTTGGCGTCGATGACGCCCACCTCCGGCGGCGGGGGCGTCTGCTGTTCCGGCTTCTTGCAGGCGGCCAGAGCGACAGCAACGGCGCACGTCAAGGCAAGGGTGCGGAGTGGGGCGGTCATCAGGAGGAACTCCGGGGTTGGTTTGTAGACGGGGCCGGCGACGGCTGTGGCGCGAACGCGCGCAGGAAGCTGTCGACGGAGAACTCTGCCCAGCGCCGACGCAGCAGCGCGTCATCACGGTGGGGGGTATGGAAGCGCTGTTTGTCGAAATCCTGACCGGCGATCATGCTCAGCAGCAGCTCGGCCATGAAGTGCGGGTCGTCATGCCGTAGCTGGCCTTGCATGCAAACGGTTTCAATCCATTCAGCAAGATGAAGCGTCAGCGCGCCGGCGCCATGCCGGTACAGCGTACGCGCCTCTTCGGGAAACTGGGACGCGTCGGCGGCGATCAGCCGACAGGCCTGTCCTACGTGCGGTTGGCTGAAATGCTCCAGGAAGTCGGTGGCGAACTGGAGCAGGCTGGCACGCAGGTCGTCAGTGCGGAGTGCACGGACCATGGCTCCGGTGGCGTGGCCGACGTGGCGCTGCATCACCCGGCGCAGCAGTTGCTGCTTGTTGCCGTAGCGCGAATACAGGGTCTGCTTGGAACAGCCTGCCTGCTGGGCCACCGCGTCCATGCTCATCTGCATGCCCTGCTGCGCCAGCAGTTCGCGCACGGCGTCGAACACGCGCTCATCGCGTGCGTCGAGGGCAACGGGAAGGTAGGCCGGATTCACGCGGTGGACTATACCGTCCAGTTCAGGATTGTGGAATCGCATCGGCGTCGCCGCGTGTGTCTTCCGGTAACACGCTTTGCCGATCCTGTCTGCAGTGCTGAAACGGGTGCCACGACCATACCGGTGCGAACTGAATAGGCGTCTAAACCGCAGCAAACCCGAATCTGCTTATTCCGTCCTGCAGCAAGGCCTTTTCGCGTGGTAGGGCTACAATTTCATTTTCCCAACTGAGCAAGCGCATCGCTCTGCCATGAAACCGCAAAAAACCGCAGCCAAGACCGTGAAAAACAAGACCAAACCAGCAGAGTCGGAGGTCGCAGTGACCGCTGGTTTCTCCCTGGAGCCGGTGTACACGGCCTTGCGCAAGCGCTACCCCGCGGCCGCACAGGCCGAAGCAGTGGCCTTCGCCACTGACTTCTACAAGCGCATGGAGTCGGACGAGTTCCCGCACCACAGCGCTGAAGAGTGGGCCGCTCTCGCGGCTGAGACGCTGGAATTCGCCCGTGCCCGCAAGGCCGGCAAGGCCAACGTCCGCGTGTTCAATCCGACCGCGAAGGCCAACGGTTGGGAATCGCCGCACACGGTGCTGCAGATCGTCAACGACGACATGCCGTTCCTTGTCGATACCGTCACCATGTCGCTGGCCGAGCAGGGCGTCGGCGTCCACGTGCTGGGCCACCCGGTGCTGCGCTTCACCCGCGACAAGGCCGGCAAGCTGGTCAAGGTCGGCGAGGGTGATGCCGAATCGGTGATGCTGCTGGAGATCGACCGTCAGCCGGCCGAAGCCATGGCCGCCATCGAGCAGGCCATCAACAAGGCGCTGGATGAAGTGCGTGCGATCGTGCGCGACTGGCAGCCGATGAAGGACAAGGCGCTGGCGCTGGCCGACGACCTGGGCAAGCGCCAGCTGCCGGTCGACGATGCCTCGCGCAAGGAAGCACAGGAATTCCTGCGCTGGGCCGCCGACAACCACTTCACCTTCTTCGGCTACCGCGAATACCGCGTCGAGAAGCAGGGCAAGGAAGATGTGCTGGCACCGCTGAACGACACCGGCCTGGGCCTGATGCGCGGCAAGGACAAGTCCGCCGCCCGTCCGGTCAAGACGCTGGCCGCGCAGGGCCTGAACGCCACCTCCGGGCTGAAGGACGCGCTGATCCTGACCAAGACCAATGCCCGTTCGCGCGTGCACCGCGCTGGCTACATGGACTACATCGGCGTGCTGGAATTCGACGCCAAGGGCAAGATCATCGGCGAGCAGCGCTTCCTCGGCCTGTTCACCTCCAGCGCCTACAACCGTCGCCCGTGGGAGATCCCGCTGGTGCGCCAGCGCCACGAGCATGTGATGAAGCAGTCGGGCCTGGCCCCGGCCAGCCACAGTGGCAAGGCGCTGCGCCACATCCTGGAAACCCTGCCGCGCGAAGAGCTGTTCCAGTCCAGCGAGGACGAACTGTTCCGCACCGCGATGGGCGTGCTGGGCCTGCAGGAGCGCGTGCGCAGCCGCCTGTTCCTGCGCCGTGACAAGTACAGCCGTTTCATTTCCGCACTGGTCTACCTGCCGCGCGAGCGCTTCAACACCGACGTGCGCCTGCGCATCGAAGCGATGCTGAAGGACGCGCTGCACGGCGAGTACGTCGACAGCTCGGTGGTGCTGGGCGAATCGCCGCTGGCCCAGGTGCACCTGATCGTGCGTCCGAAGCCGGGTGAAATGCTCGACGTCGATACCGCCGAACTGGAGCAGAAGCTGGCCCAGGTGCTGCGCAACTGGCAGGACGACCTGCGCGAAGCGCTGGTGACCCGCCACGGCGAAACCGAAGGCCTGCGCATCGCCGCCCGCATCGGCAAGGCGCTGCCGGCCGGTTACATCGAAGACAACAGCACCGCCGTTGCCGCCAACGATGTCAGCCAGCTCGACGCCCTGACCGGCCCGGACGACCTGCGCCTGAGCCTGCAGGCGGTACCGCGCGAAAGCGGCGATGGCCTGCGCCTGAAGCTGTACCGCCAGCTGGACGACATCCCGCTGTCGGACGCGCTGCCGATGATGGAAAACATGGGCCTGCGCGTGATCGCCGAGCGTCCGTACCGCCTGTCGGTCGACAACGCCCCGGTGTACGTGCAGGACTTCGAGGTCGAATCGACCGCCGGCGCGATCGATGCCGCCAGCGTCGATGAAGCCTTCGGCGAGACCTTCGCCCGCGTCTGGCACGGCGATGCCGAGAACGACGGCTTCAACCGCCTGGTGCTGGCTGCCGGCCTGCACTGGCGCCAGGTCGCCATGCTGCGTGGCTACTGCAAGTACCTGCTGCAGACCGGCGTGCCGTTCTCGCAGGCGTATGTGGAAGGCACCTTTGCCCGCTACCCGCTGCTGGCTCGCCTGCTGGTGGAACTGTTCGAAGCCCGCTTCGATCCGGCCACCGGCCACGAGAGCAAGGACGACATCGCCGCCGGCCAGGTGCAGCTGAAGGCCCACCTCGATGTGCTGGCCGCCGGCGACGACGCCACCCTGAAGGTGCTCAAGACCGTGGTCGACGCCCGCAAGGGTGACCGCGAGGCGCAGATGCAGGCCGCGCGCGATGCGCTGCTGAAGCTGATGGACCGTGTGTCCAGCCTGGACGAAGACCGCATCCTGCGTTCTTTCATGGGCGTGATCGACGCGACCCTGCGCACCAGCTACTACCAGACCGATGCCAACGGCCAGCACGGCCACGTGATCAGCTTCAAGTTCGATTCGGCGCTGGTGCCGGACCTGCCGAAGCCGCGCCCGTACCGCGAAATCTTCGTCTACGGCCCGCGCGTGGAAGGTACTCACCTGCGCTTCGGCGCGGTCGCCCGTGGTGGCCTGCGCTGGTCGGACCGTCGCGAAGACTTCCGTACCGAAGTGCTGGGCCTGGTCAAGGCGCAGATGGTCAAGAACACCGTCATCGTGCCGGTCGGCGCGAAGGGCGGCTTCTTCGCCAAGACCCCGCCGGTCAATGGTGACCGCGACGCGGTCTTCGCCAATGGCGTGGCCTGCTACAAGCTGTTCATCCAGGGCCTGCTGGACATCACCGACAACATCGTCAACAACAAGATCGTGCCGCCGGTGGATGTCGTGCGCCACGACATGGACGATCCGTACCTGGTGGTGGCCGCCGACAAGGGCACCGCGACCTTCTCCGACATCGCCAACGGCCTGGCCATCGCGCACGGCTTCTGGATGGGCGATGCATTCGCCTCCGGTGGTTCGGTGGGTTACGACCACAAGGGCATGGGCATCACCGCTCGCGGTGCGTGGGAGTCGGTCAAGCGCCACTTCCGTGCGCTGGGCCGTGACAGCCAGACCCAGGACTTCACCGCGGTCGGCGTCGGCGACATGTCCGGCGACGTGTTCGGCAACGGCATGCTGTTGTCGCGCCACATCCGCCTGGTTGCAGCATTCGACCACCGCCACATCTTCCTGGACCCGAACCCGGATGCGGCCACCACGTTCGTCGAGCGTGAGCGCCTGTTCACCGTGCCGCGTTCGAGCTGGGCGGACTACGATGCCAAGCTGATCAGCAAGGGCGGCGGCATCTATCCGCGCAGCCTGAAGTCGATCGAGATCACCCCGCAGGTGCGTGAAGCGCTGGGCCTGGACGACAACGTCAAGGCGCTGTCGCCGAACGATCTGATGAGCGCGATCCTGAAGGCACCGGTCGACCTGCTGTGGAACGGCGGCATCGGTACCTACGTCAAGGCCGCCAGCGAGCAGCACAGCGATGTCGGCGACCGCGCCAACAACGCCCTGCGCGTGAACGGTGGCGAGCTGCGCTGCAAGGTGGTGGGCGAGGGCGGCAACCTGGGCATGACCCAGCTGGGCCGCATCGAAGCCGCACAGGCCGGCGTGCTGCTCAACACCGACTTCATCGACAACTCGGCCGGTGTCGACACCTCCGACCACGAAGTCAACATCAAGATCCTGCTCAACGATGTGGTGCGGGCCAAGAAGCTGACCGTCGAGCAGCGCAACAAGCTGCTGGCCTCGATGACCGACGAAGTCGCCGAGCTGGTGCTCAACGACAACTACCGCCAGAACCAGGCGCTGAGCCTGATGGAGCGGATGGCGGTCAAGCGCCTGGGTTCCAAGCAGCACTTCATCCGCACCCTTGAACAGCAGGGCCTGCTCGATCGCCAGATCGAGTTCCTGCCGTCCGATGCCGAGCTGTCGCAGCGCAAGGCACGCGGCCAGGGCCTGACCCGTCCGGAACTGTCGGTGCTGCTGTCCTATTCCAAGCTGGTGGCATTCGCCCAGCTGCTGGATTCGGACATCCCGGAAGATCCGTACCTGTCCAAGGAACTGCAGCGCTACTTCCCGACCCCGCTGCAGAAGAAGTATGCCGACGCGATGGAGCGTCACCGCCTGAAGCGTGAAATCATCGCCACGGCCGTGACCAACCAGACCATCAACCGCATGGGCGCGACCTTCCTGATGCGCATGCAGGAAGACACCGGCCGTTCCATCGCCGAGGTCGCCAAGGCCTACACCATCAGCCGCGAGACGCTGGATGCCCGCGCGCTGTGGGCGCAGATCGATGCCCTCGACGGCAAGGTGCCGGAGTCGGTGCAGATCGATGCACTGGAAGTGATCTGGAAGCTGCAGCGTTCGTTCGTGCGCTGGCTGCTGTCGCGCCCGGGCGCGATGCCGGGCATCACCGAAGCGGTCAACCGCTACCAGGGTCCGTTCAACGACATCCGCGTCGCTTCGGGCGTGCTGCCGGATTCGCAGCGTCCGACCTACGAAGCCCTGGTGGCCGAGTGGAAGGAAAAGGGCCTGCCGTCCGCGCTGGCGCAGCAGCTGGCCGAACTGCACTTCCTGGAGCCGGCGTTCGACATCATCGAACTGGCGCGTACCCGCAAGCTGAAGCCGGTGGACGTGTCCAAGGTCCACTTCCGCCTGGGCGACGCCCTGCAGCTGCCGTGGCTGTTCGAGCAGGTTGATGCGCTGGAGGTCAACGGCCGTTGGCATGCGGTGGCACGTGGCGTGCTGCGCGACGAGCTGGCGGCCAATCACCGCAACCTGGCCGGCCAGGTGCTGGGCACCAAGGGCAGCAGCGCTGAAGCCAAGGTCGCAGCCTGGATGGGCCGTGACGACAACAGCCTGCGCTTCACCCTGGCGATGCTGGCCGAATTGGCCGAGCAGAAGACCCTGGACTACCCGACCGTCTCGGTCGCGGTGCAGCGCCTGGGCCAGCTGGCTGCGCATGGTGCGTAAGCGCATTCGCGCTGACGCCCCACGGTTTGCTCTGCAAACCGTGGGCCCCATGCCAACCATGCTCCCAGACCCCCGCGCCGTTGGCGCGCCCCCCTGACTCAGGGGGGCTCCTGATCTGCAGCAGTTGGAGGAACGGCCCCGCGAAAGCGGGGCCGTTCTGTTTCTGCCTGTTTTTCTGCGATCACTGACCCGACGCCGGCCGGCAACCTGTCAGGTGGATGACCGGCCCGTCCGCCGGGACCGTGAGCGCCATGGATGGCGCGACCGAGCCCCCATGGATGGGTTTATGGCGTGTCCCGGCGGACGGGCCGGTCATCCGCCCAGCGGGGTCCAACCCCCGGCGCTCGGTTATGCTCTCCCTCATGCCTCCCCCGGATCCACCGATGAGCGACTCCCCCCGCATCGCTTTCCTGGCCAGCACCACCGAACCGGCGCAGATGGCCCGCGCGGCGATGGTCTCGCGCTATGGCGACTACGCGCCCGAGCAGGCCGACGTGCTGTGCCCGCTGGGCGGTGATGGCTTCATGCTGCAGACCCTGCACCGGCACGGGCACCTGGGCAAGCCGGTGTTCGGCATGAAGCTGGGCACGGTCGGCTTCCTGATGAACCAGTACCGCGGCGACGATGACGTGCATGCGCGCATTGCCCGCGCCGAGCCGGCCAACCTGCGCCCGCTGGAAATGGTGGCGCTGACCGAGTCGGGTACCAGCACCGGTTCGCTGGCCTACAACGACGTGTCGCTGCTGCGCCAGACCCGGCAGGCTGCGCATATCGGCATCGATCTGAACGGCCAGGAACGCGTGGCCGAGCTGATCGGCGACGGCGTGCTGGTGGCCACCCCGGCCGGCAGCACCGCCTACAACTATTCCGCGCACGGCCCGGTGCTGCCGCTGGGCTCGCACACCATCGCGCTGACGCCGCTGGCTCCGTACCGACCGCGACGCTGGCGCGGGGCGATCCTCAAGGCCGATACCGAAGTGCGCTTCCGTGTGCTCGATCCCTACAAGCGCCCGGTCAGCGTGACCGCCGATTCGCACGAGACCCGCGACGTGGTCGAAGTGACCATCCGTGAGTCGAAGGACCGCCGCGTGACCCTGCTGTTCGACCCGGAGCACAACCTGGAAGACCGGATCCTGAGCGAACAGTTCGTTTTTTGAGGACAATGGGCGGCCGGCCGTGCCGACCGCTTGAAGGACCCCACCGATGGGCGACAACTCCCCCCGTTTGCTGACCGTCGCGGTGACCTCGCGCGCCCTGTTCGACCTCGAGGAAAGCCATGCGCTGTTCGAGAGCGATGGCGTGGCGGCCTACGCCGAATTCCAGCGCCAGCATGAGGACGACATCCTCGGCCCCGGCGTGGCCTTCCCGGTGGTGCGCAAGCTGCTGGCGCTGAACCAGGGCGCCAGCCCGGAAAATCCGCGCGTCGAGGTGATCCTGCTGTCGCGCAATTCGGCCGATACCGGCCTGCGCATCTTCAATTCGATCCAGCATTACGGTCTGGGCATCATCCGCGCCACGTTCACCGCCGGCGAGCCGACCTGGCCCTACGTGAAGCCGTTCGGCACCGACCTGTTCCTGTCGGCCAACCCGGAATCGGTGCGCAGCGCATTGCGCCATGGCATCGCAGCGGCGACCATCCTGCCCAAGCCGCCCGGCGAGACTGCCGCTGCGGCGGCCGACCAGATCGACACCGGTCGACCGGCCGGGCAGCTGCGCATCGCCTTCGACGGCGACGCGGTGATCTTCGGCGACGAGAGTGAGCGCATCTCGCGCGAACAGGGCGTGGAAGCCTTCGGCCGCCACGAACGCGAACGCGCCCGCGAACCGCTCAGTGGCGGCCCGTTCCGCGGTTTCCTGTCGGCCCTGCACACGCTGCAGGAGGTGTTCCCGGCGGGAGAGAGTGCACCGATCCGTACTGCGCTGGTCACCGCGCGCTCGGCACCGGCCCACGAGCGGGTGATCCGCACCCTGCGTGAGTGGGGCGTGCGCCTGGACGAGGCGCTGTTCCTTGGTGGCCGCCACAAGGGCCCATTCCTGCAGGCGTTCGGCGCCGACATCTTCTTCGACGATTCACAGCACAACATCGACAGTGCGCGTGAGCATGTGGCCGCCGGTCACGTGCCGCACGGCGTCGCCAACGAGGGATAAGGCGGACTTGATCGGTAGGTGCCAACCGTTGGTTGGCACGGCCATGCATCGGCGCCCACCAAGGTGGGCAGGTACCGGTCAATGCGTACCTGACATCCCCAGCTGCAGGTCCACCACCTTCCAGCGCAGGCCCTGCGGCTCCAGCACCACCTTCAGTGGCGGTTGGCCAGGGCCGCGGTCGACGTCGACCACGAAGCGGTCCAGTGCTTCGAAGTGATGCTCGGCATTCTTCAGCGGCCGTGCCGGCTCGGTCGGGCCGAAGGCATCGCCGCCCTTCAATTCATTGCGGCCGCGCTTCCACAGCACGTGGCCCTGCAGCATCGCGCCGATTCCGGTCGGGGTCACCATGGTGTCCACCGCGGCGCCGCCGAGCTGGTCACCCAGGCCGTAGAGCAGGGCGCCGAACGGGCTGGCCGCCACATCCGGGCCGGCCTGGCGCACCAGGTAGTCGTTGAGCTGCGCGCGCAGGCTGCTGCGCACACGTGGGAAATCGACGTAGCGCTCCAGCCGCGCGGTGTCGCGCTGCTCGATGGCCCTGGACAGGCCATGCACGGTCACGTACGGGCCGCCGAACCACCACGCGGACAGCGCGAGAACCACCAGGACCAGCACTGCGATGAGCTTCTTCATGCCGCCCAGACTGCCGCAAGTGAGGCGGCCAGTGGTGAATGGCGGGTGATGTGGCTCAGAACTCCAGGTCCAGCGCGGCGCACAGGTAGTCGACGAACGGGCCGAGTGCCGCCAGATCCTTGCCCAGCGTGGACAGCAGGCGCGGGCCGGTCATGGTCGCGTCGTCCAGCGAGCGCCACATCACCCAGTTGCGGTGCTTGAGGTCGTCGATGAACTCGAAATCAGCCGGGAAACCGCGCGGCGGCCGCACCAGCTTCTCGCTTTCCTCGAAGTCGAAGCGCCTGCGCAGCGCGGGCGCATGCGCGGCGGCCTTCCAGCTGCCCGGGTTGTCGAGGATGAAGTGGCGCACGCGGCGCTGGGTTTCCGGTTCCGGATGCCACAGCCCGGCGCCGACGAAGCTCTCTCCCGGTTGCAGGTGCACGTAGAACGAGGGCGCGGCCACTTCGCGGCGGCGCTCATGGAACAGCCGCGCACCCTGCCAGGTCTTGTAGGGCGACTTGTCGTTGGAAAAACGCGCGTCGCGATGGATGCGGAACAGCGAGCCACCGACGCCACGGGTATCGGCGCGGAAATGGTCGCTGACCTCGGCCAACGCCGGCTGAAGGTCGCCGAGCAGGCGCAGGAACGGCTGCCGCACGTGGTCTTCGTACTGCTGGCGGTGGTCGTTGAACCATGCCTTTTCGTTATGCCGCGCCAGGCTGCGCAGGAACCTGAAGCTGGCGTCCGAGAAATAGGTACTCACAACGTCTCCTGCAGATGCTGGCCCCAGTCGCGCAGCGATTGCAGCAGGGCCTGGCGCCGCGCATCGTCGGGTGCATCGGCGGCCAGTGCATCAAGCTGCTGCTGGTACTGGGGCAGGTTGAGTTCACCCAGGCCGCCGTCTCCGAGCAGGCGCTGGCGGCGGTAATCCTGCCAGCGCTGGCGTTCAGCCGGTGCGAGGCTGCCGGGATGGTTGCGCGCACGGTAGCGGAACAGCAGCTCGGGCAGGCGCGGGTCGCGGAAGCGGCCTTCCAGCTCGGCCAGCTGTTCCGGTGCGGTGGTGCGCGCCAGGGCAAGCAATGGCTTGTCGCCGTTGCCGAGGAAGCCGTCGTACAGCGAGGCGTCGACGTCGGCCACGGTGGCGGCGCGGGGCTGGTTGTAGACCTGGCGTGCCTTTTCGGCCAGCTGCGCGGCGAAAGGACGCAGCCGTTCGACCTTGGCCTCGATAGCCGCCACGTCCAGGCCCAGGCGATCATGGTCGTCGGCGCGCAGGTGGTTCCAGGCGATCAGCGCCGGCACCTTGTTCAGGTGCACCTCCTTCAGCGGCACCCGCGCCACGCCTTCGGGCAGCTCGCTGGCACGCATGTACAGGCGCTGCGCGATCACCTCGGCCGGCAGTTGCAGCAGGTCGTCGATGTCGCCGTCGAGGTCGAATACGATCACCCGGTTGTTGATGGTCGGGTGCACCGCCAGCGGCAGCACCGGCGCCGCGCACAGGCGGCTGGCCGGGTAGCGCATGGAGATGTGCAGTACCGGCTTCAACGCGGCGATGTCCAGCAGGCCACCGACGAAACGCTTGTCGCGCAGCTTCAGCGCGTACTCCCACAGGCGCGGCTGCGACTGCTTGAACAGGCGCGCCATGCCGATGGTGGCGCGCACGTCGGACAGTGCTTCGTGTGCATCGCCTTCGCGCACGTTGTTGGCTTCGGCCAGATGTTCGAGCTTGAACGAGGTGGCGCCGTCTTCGCGCAGCGGCCACTGGATGCCGTCCGGGCGCATGGCGCGCATCAGCCGCAGCATGTCCAGCAGGTCCCAGCGCGAATTGCCGTTGCGCCACTCGCGTTCGTACGGGTCATGGAAATTGCGGAACAGGCCGTAGCGGATGAACTCGTCGTCGAAGCGCAGCGTGTTGTAGCCCAGTGCGCAGGTGCCGGGGCGTGACAGCTGTTCGTTGATGCGGTCGAAAGCCTCGGCCTCGCTGATGCCTTCGGCCATGGCCTGCTGCGGCGTGATGCCGGTGACCAGGGTCGCCATCGGTGAGGGCAGCAGGTCGTCGGCCGGGCGCACGAAGAAGCTGACCGGCGTTTCAATCTCGTTGAGCTCAGCGTCGGTGCGGATCGCCGCGTACTGCGAGATGCGAGTGCGGCGCGGATCCTGGCCGAAGGTTTCCAGGTCGTAGAACAGGAAGCTGTCGGCCATCAGTGCGCGCCCTCCAGGACCGGCAACTGCGCGTGTATCCGTGTTTCCAGCGCGGCCCAGTCGATGTTGTCCAATGAATCGTGGCCGGCGGTGGCGGCCACCAGCATGTCGCGCTGCAGCTCGGTACGGCGCAGCGCTTCGGCGTAGGGCGTGTGCAGGAAGGTGACCATCGTGTAATGCGGCACGAAGCGGGTCGGCCAGCGTCGCTGCAGTTCCTGTTCCAGCTCACGCTGCAGCAGGAACGCAGGATCGGCCACGCGGTCACGCATTTCCAGGTAGTTTTCCAGCGCCATCTGCTGGATGGCGCGCGCGTTCGGCTTGCGCTCGGCCTCGAACGCGGCGAACGCGCCTTGCAGATCATCCGCTTCCATCAGGTGGCGGGCCAGCGCCACGCAGTCCTCGAACGCGCAGTTCATGCCCTGGCCGTGGAATGGCACCATCGCATGCGCGGCGTCGCCGATCAGCACGGCGCGGCCGCCCTGGTGCCAACGGTCCAGGGTGAGCGTACCGAGCAGGCCGGGTGGATGCTGTTCCCAGTCCGCGCGCAGGTTCGGGATCAACGGCAGGGTGTCGGCGAACTCGCGCGCGAACAGCGCCTCTGCCTGCGCGCCGGTGTTGACGGTGGCAAAGCTGGGATCGCCCTGGTTCGGCAGGAACAGGGTGACGGTGAAGGTGCCTTCGTGGTTGGGCAGGGCGATGCACATGTAGTGGCCGCGTGGCCAGATGTGCAGTGCATTGCGCTCGATGCGGAAGCTGCCGTCGGCGGCCGGCGGGATCTCCAGCTCCTTGTAGGAATGGTCGAGGAAGGCGATGTCCTCGCCCAGCGGCGCGCGCCGGTTCATCGCTGCGCGCAGGGCCGATCCGGCGCCGTCGGCACCGATCAGGGTGTCGAAGCGGATGTCGTGCGGGCTGTCGTCGCGGTCATCGATGAAACGCGCGTAGCCTGCGTCGAAATCGACGGTGTGCAGGCGGCGATGGAAGTGCACGGTGGCGCCAGCCTGTTCGGCCAGTTCCAGCAGCGTGGTGTTCAGGTCGCTGCGATGGATCGACCAGATCACCTCGCTGTCGTCGCGGCCGTAGCGCTGCAGCTGCGGTTTGCCCTCGCGCGGATGCACCATGCGCCCGCGCATCATCACCGCGCGCGCCATCACCTCGTCTTCCACGCCCGCCTGGCGCAGCGCGTTGCGCCCGCGCTCGGCCAACGCCAGGTTGATCGAACGGCCGCTTTCATAGTCGGCCACGCGCGGATCGCCGCGGCGCTCGTACAGGGTGATGCGCCAGCCCTGGCGTGACAGCAGGATGGCCAGCAGAGAACCGGCGAGGCCGGCACCGATGATGCTCAACGAGCGGGAGGCATGTGCGATCAACGAACTGTCCAGCAGTAGGGAAGGGGCGGGCTCAGAGGCCAGCCCAGGCTTCCACTTCCTCGACGAAATGGTGCACGTCCAGGTAGCGGTTGTAGAGCGGGGTGGGCGAAATCCGGATCACGTCCGGTTCGCGCCAGTCGCCGAGCACGCCGATGCCGCGCAGGTGCTCGAACAGGGCGCGGCCGCGCTCGCGGCCACCGATCACGCGCAGCGACAGCTGGCAGCCGCGGCGTTGCGGTTCGGCCGGGGTGATGATGTCCAGAACGCTCGACAGGCGCGCGCGCACCAGCGCTTCGAGCATGCCGGTCAGCGCCACCGATTTGCTGCGCAGGGCGTCCATGCCGGCGCGCTCGAACAGGTCCAGCGACGCACGCAGCGGTGCCAGGCCGAGGATCGGCGGATTGCTCAGCTGCCAGCCCTCGGCACCCGTGGCCGGGATGAACTGCGGCGCCATCTGGAAGCGGGTGGCTTCCTCATGGCCCCACCAGCCAGCGAAGCGTGGCAGGGTGGTGTCGCGATGGTGCCGCTCATGCACGAACGCGCCAGCCACCGCTCCCGGTCCGCTGTTGAGGTACTTGTAGTGGCACCACACGGCGAAATCAGGTGCGACGTCATGCAGGCGCAGCGGCAGGTTGCCGATCGAATGTGCAAGATCGAAGCCGATCCGCGCACCGTGCAGGCGTGCGGCGCGGGTGATCGCATCGAGGTCGAAGGCCTGGCCGGTGCGGTACTGCACGCCGGGCCAAAGCACCAGCGCCAGGCGCGGGCCATGCTCGGCGATGGCACGCTCGATCGCCGTGAGCGAGATCGTGCCATTGGCTTCGTCCGGCTGTACTTCCACCAGGCACTCGGCGGGGTCGAAGCCATGGAAGCGGATCTGCGCCTCCACGGCGTGGCGATCGGTGGGGAACGCGCCGGCTTCCATCAGGATCACCGGGCGCTGCGCGGTCGGCCGGTAGAAGCTGACCATCATCAGGTGCAGGTTCACGCTCAGGGTATTCATCGCCACCACTTCGCTGGGCAGCGCACCGACCACGCGGGCCAGTTGTGCGCTCACCAGGCGGTGGTAGGACAGCCACTGCGTCGGGCCGGTGAAGTGGCCTTCCACGGCCAGTTCGCCCCACTGCTTCATCACTTCCTGCACGGCTGCCTGCGCACCGCGCGGCTGCAGGCCCAGCGAGTTGCCGACAAAGTAGGTCTGCTCGCCGCCACCATGGCGCGGAATCAGGAATTCGTTGCGCAGCGGACGCAGCGGATCGGCGGCGTCCAGGGCAATGGCGTGGGTGCGGCTGAGCAGGTCGGACATGGTCGGGCAACAGGCTGCAACGGGGCTGCCAGTGTAGCGCCTGGGGGAAGGCCCGGTAGCGGTCAAGCCGCTACCAGCACCACGTGATCCGCTGGTCGCCACCCCAGGTTGGCGCACGTGTGACGAAGCGCCCACCAAGGTGGGCATCTACCAGAGCGGGAGCGGGCAAGCGCCCACCACGGTGGGCGACTACCGATCGATGGCTCAGCCCGCCGCCGGTGCCGGCAGCGGGTCCACATGCCCGCAGGCGCTGCAGGTACGCAGATCCAGGCTGGAGTGGTAGCGCGCGAAGACCTTGGGCAGGTCGGTTTCGATGTTCTGCAGCGGGAAGAACTCTTCGTGCAGCTTGTGATTGCAGCGCTCGCAGTGCCAGATCACGCCGTCCAGCTCATGCGGCAGGCGCTTGCGCTCGACTACCAGGCCGACGCCGCCGGGCGGGCGCCGTGGCGAGTGCGGCACCTTTCCCGGCAGCAGGAAGATTTCGCCGGCGCGGATCGGAATGTCGCGCACCGCGCCATCCTCCTGCACCTTCAGCACCATCTCGCCCTCCAGCTGGTAGAACCACTCCGGGCCTTCGTCGTAGTGGTAATCGGTGCGCGAGTTCGGCCCGCCGACCACCATCACGATGAAGTCACCGTTGTCGATCATCTTGTTGCCCACCGGCGGCTTCAGCAGGTGGCGGTGTTCTTCGATCCAGGCGTGCAGGTTGATCGGCGAAGCGAGCATGATCGGTTTCCCTTGGAGGTCAGTCGCGCTTGCCCTTGCGCGGCACGTAGGACAGCGCCTTTTCGTAGGCGGGCTGCAGCTCTTCCGGCGCGCCGACGTCGATGCCCATTTCGCGCACGCGGCCGTCCTTGAGGCTGTAGACCCAGCCGTGCACCATCAGCTTCTGGCCACGGGCCCAGGCATCCTGCACGATGGTCGAGCGGCACAGGTTGGCGACCTGCTCGATCACGTTCAGTTCGCACAGGCGTGCGTGCTTGAGTTCGTCGGTCTCGATGGCGTCGATGATCGCGGTGTGCTTCTGCATCACGTCACCGACGTGGCGCAGCCAGTTGTCGGCCAGGCCGACGCGGGTGTTGTGCAGGCAGGCGTGCACGCCACCGCAGCCGTAATGGCCGACGATCAGGATGTGCTTCACCTTCAGCTGGTCCACTGCGTACTGCACCACGCTCAGGCAGTTCAGGTCGGTGTGCGCGACCACGTTGGCCACGTTGCGGTGCACGAACACCTCACCCGGGGCCATGCCGATGATCTGGTTGGCCGGCACGCGCGAATCGGAGCAGCCGATCCACAGGTATTCCGGGTGCTGCTGCTTGGCCAGCTGGTGGAAGAACTCGGGGTCTTCCTTCTCGATGCGGTCGGCCCAGTCGCGGTTGTTCTGCAGCAGCTTGTGGATGTCTTTCATGTTCGGGTCCCTGGCGTCGGGTAGGGGCTCGCCGCAACCCTCCGGCTGCGTCGTCGCGGGAATCTGTTGCGCTCAGTCGCTGCGGGCGGCCTGTTCGCGGTGCCAGCGCATCCACTGCGCCAGTTCCTGGGAAGATGGAGTGGCCAGCGCGTCCAGCGCGGCGACCACTGCCTGCTGGTTGGCGTCGGGATGATTCTGGCTCAGCTTGAGCTTCAGCTGCACGTGCTCGACCTGGAAACGGAAACCGATGATGGCGCGCAGTTCCGGGCCATGCTCGGTGCGCGCGCCATCGAACTGCCAGGCCTGGCCGACGCTGGCTTCGAAGCGGTCGCTGATGGCGCCGACCAGCTCGGCCAGCGCAGCGGTATCGTCAAAGGTATGCAGCTGGCCGCGCAGTTCCGCCGCAGCGTAGTTCCAGGTTGGCACCCGCGCAGCGGGCTCCTTGTCCGGGTACCAGCTGGCCGAGATGTAGCCATGTGGGCCATCGACCAGCACCTTGGCCGCGCCACGATGGCGTGACTGCGGGTTGGCACGGGCCCAGTGCCCGCGCAGCTCGATACGATCACCGTCACGCCGGTACAGCACCGGCATCCGGGTCAGCTCCGGCAGGCCATCGCTGCCCGTGGTGAGCACGGTCACGAACGGATCGCGCGCCAGCAGGCGGTCCAGCCAGAGCAGGTCGGTCTCGGCGAAGGCGCGCGGGGTGAACATGCGCGGGTCAGGCGCGCCCGCCCAGCGACTGGATCATGCGTCCCCGCAGGCCTTCGTCGCTGTCGGCCTGCGGCGGCTGCACTTCATGCAGGCTGAAGCCACGCACCAGTGCGTCTTCCTCGTCCAGGCCGTCGTACTCGACGAACTCGGCATCGAACAGCTGCGAACGGGCGGTGTCTTCGCTGTCATAGCTCAGCGTGTTGCCATCGCTGTCGAGCACTTCAGCGGTGCCGGCCGGGCGCACGCGCAGGCGCGCCCAGATCAGGGTGTTGCCGAGGCTGGCCAGCCACCAGCTGTCGCGCGAGGCGGTGATGTCATTCATGGATGTGTTACCAGAGCGAGGCCAGCCAGAGCAGGGCGGCCATGCCCAGTCCGGCCAGCAGGGTCAGCAGCGATACCCAGGCCGGGGTCGCCAGCCCGGACAACGAGCGGTCCGGTTGCTGGCGATAGTCGCGGCGCAGCAGCCAGGCCAGGGCATCGGGCTTGAGGAAGGCGCCACTGCCGAAGCGCTCGGCGAGCGCCGGATGGCGATCGCGCACGTGCACCAGGGTCAGTGGCCAGAAGATCACGAAGGCACTGAACCCGGCCACTGCAACGCCGACGAAACAGAGGGCGAAGAACAGGGTCATGGGGGCAGTACCTCCGTGGTCGTGTGAAGTGGCTTAGAAGTCCGCGCTGCCCGGGGCGCGCGGGTAGGGGATCGCATCGCGGATGTTGGACAGGCCGCAGACGTACACCACCAGGCGCTCGAAGCCGAGGCCGAAGCCGGCGTGCGGCACCGAGCCGTAGCGACGGAAATCGCGGTACCAGCTGTAGTGCTCGCGGTCCAGGCCGAACTGGGCCATGCGCGCGTCCAGCACGTCCAGGCGCTCTTCGCGCTGGCTGCCGCCGATGATCTCGCCGATGCCCGGGGCCAGCACGTCCATCGCGGCGACGGTCCTGCCGTCGTCGTTCAGGCGCATGTAGAAGGCCTTGATGTGCTCCGGATAGTTGGTCACCACCACCGGGCGGCCGACATGTTCCTCGGTCAGCCAGCGCTCGTGCTCGGTCTGCAGGTCCAGGCCCCATTCGACCGGGAAGTCGAACTTCTTGCCGGACTTCTGCAGCAGGCTGACCGCATCGGTGTAGTCGATGCGTTCGAACGGTGCGTTGATGAAGTCTTCCAGCTTGGTGATCGCGTTCTTGTCCACGCGCTCGGCGATGAAGGCCAGGTCGTCGCTGCGCTCGTTCAGCACGGCGCGGAACAGGTACTTCAGGAACTCTTCGGCCAGGCGTGCATCTTCGGCCAGGTCGGCGAAGGCGATTTCCGGCTCGATCATCCAGAACTCCGCCAGATGGCGGGTGGTGTGGCTGTTCTCGGCGCGGAAGGTCGGGCCGAAGGTGTAGACCTTGCTCAGCGCCAGGCAGTAGGCCTCGACGTTCAGCTGGCCGGACACGGTCAGGAAGGTTTCCTTGCCGAAGAAGTCGCGGCTGAAATCGATCGCGCCCTTCTCGTCACGCGGCAGGTTCACCATGTCCAGGGTGGACACGCGGAACATCTGGCCGGCGCCTTCGGCGTCGGAGGTGGTGATGATCGGCGTGCTGATCCAGTTGAAGCCGTTCTCGTGGAAGAAACGGTGCACGGCCTGGGCCAGGCAGTTGCGGATGCGGGTGACTGCGCCGAACAGGTTGGTGCGCGGGCGCAGGTGCGCCACTTCACGCAGGAACTCCGGCGACATCGGCTTGGGCTGGATCGGGTAGGTGAGCGGGTCTTCGACCCAGCCGACCACTTCTAGCGCGCTGGCCTGGATCTCGAACGACTGGCCCTTGCCCTGCGACTTCACCAGGGTGCCGGTGGCGATGACCGAGCAGCCGCTGGTCAGGCGCTTGATCTCGTCGAAGTTGGCCAGGGTGTCGTTGGCCACGACCTGGATCGGGGCGAAGCAGGAGCCGTCGCTCACATTCACGAAGGCCAGATTCGCTGAACCGCGCACCGTGCGCACCCATCCGCGTACCGTGACTTCGCCGCCTTCCGGGATCTTCCCGGCAAGCGCATGTTCAACGCTGACCACCGTCATGACTTGAATCCTCTGCTGATCGACTCGATCTGTGAACACGGGAGTTTACCGGTTGCAGTGTTCCGCTTGCGAGGCATTTTTCGCGGCAACGGCTCCTTATAATGTCCCCGTACATCTGGAGTAGCCCCATGGCCGTCAGCCTGACCCCCATTGCCTTCGAGCGCGTGCAGCGCTTCGTCGCCCAGACCCCCGGCGCGCTGGGTCTGCGTTTCGGCGTGACCAAGACCGGCTGTTCCGGCTGGGGCCACGTCACCGACCTGGCCCGCGACGAGCGCGAAGGCGATACCGTGTTCGACCAGGACGGCGTGAAGATCTACGTCGATGCCAAGAGTCTGGCGCTGGTGGACGGCACGGTGATCGACTTCGGCAAGCACGGCCTGAGCGAGACCTTCACGTTCAGCAACCCGAACGCCACCGCCGAGTGTGGCTGCGGCGAGAGCTTCACCACCGACGCCGACAAGGCCTGACGCCTGCGCCTTGGTGGTCGCTGACCTTGGTCGGCAGGGGGGAGGGGCGCCCCGGTTCAGCTTCGTCCGGCCCCGCCCCGGTTGCCCGGCACCCCCATCTGCGCCATAATGCGCGGCTTCCTGCCTTCCTGGCGGGAATCCTTGCCCCACCGCGGTCTCAACGGCGGGGGGCTGTCCGGCCGCAAGGCCACATCCGAAAGGTAGAAAAAACATGAGTCGTCATTACGAAATCGTGTTCATGGTCCACCCGGACCAGAGCGAGCAGGTCCCGGCCATGATCGAGCGCTACAAGTCGCTGGTCGAGAACGGCAACGGCACCATCCACCGCCTGGAAGACTGGGGCCGCCGCCAGCTGGCGTACCCGATCCAGAACCTGGTGAAGGCGCACTACGTGCTGCTGAACATCGAAGCCGACCAGGCCGTGCTGAACGAGCTGACCGAAAGCTTCCGCTTCAACGACGCCGTGCTGCGCAACCTGGTCATCAAGCGTGACGAGGCTGACACCGAGCAGTCGCTGATCATGAAGAGCAAGGACGAGAAGGGTGACAAGCCGGAGCGCGGTGAGCGCCGTCGTCGTGACGACGAAGAAGGCGAGTCCACCACCACCGCTGACAACGAAGCCGGCGACGACGCCGCTTCCGCCGCCTAAGGAGCCTTCCCATGTCCAAGTTCTTCCGTCGCCGCAAGTTCTGCAAGTTCACGGCTGAAGGTGTGAAGGAGATCGACTACAAGGATCTCAACACCCTGCGCCAGTACCTGACCGAGAACGGCAAGATCGTGCCGAGCCGCGTCACCGGTACCAAGTCGAAGTACCAGCGCCAGCTGGCGACCGCCGTCAAGCGCGCTCGCTTCCTGGCCCTGATCCCGTACACCGACAACCACGACGTCTGATGCCCGGCGGGGCGGCCCGGTGCCGCCCCCGCTGTGCCAGCTATTCGGACAGCCTTTGTTGCGGGGCGTCGCCTCGCTAACGAATAACTCATCTGGAGCAATACCATGCAGCTGATCCTCCTGCAGAAAGTCACCAACCTCGGCAACCTGGGCGACCTGGTCGACGTGAAGCCGGGCTACGGCCGTAACTTCCTCGTGCCGCAGGGCAAGGCCGTTCCGGCCACCGAGAGCAACAAGGCCGAGTTCGAAGCCAAGCGCGCCGAGTACGAAGCCAAGGCCCAGGCCATCCACGCCGACGCTGACGCCCGCAAGGCCAAGCTGGAAGGCGCGAGCGTGACCATCGCCGCCAACGCTTCGACCGAAGGCAAGCTGTACGGCTCGGTCGGCGCCCGTGAAATCGCCGATGCCTTCACCGCTGCCGGCCTGCCGGTCAGCAAGAGCGAAGTCATCCTGGGCGAAGGCGCCTTCCGCAACATCGGCGAATACGACGTGCTGGTCCACCTGCACGCCGACGTCGAGACCACCGTCAAGGTCGTCGTCGTCGCCGAAGCCTGATCCCGCGCCGCAAGGCCTGGAATCACCGCAGAACGGGCGCCCGCAAGGGTGCCCGTTTTGTTTTATGGCCCGCTTTCTCAGCGTTGCGCCACGCCTGGCCGGCGGGGCGGGGCCGGACAATGTTCCACGCCCATTCGTAGAACACGGCCACATCGGTATACTCAGGGCGTCACACCCGTTCCACGGGCATCGATCCCAACAGGATCAATGACTTGGAGGGTAAACGCAGGCCGCTTGCCGGCCCCAGTCCGGAACCCCTATGCGTCTTTCCACGATCAAGCTGTCCGGCTTCAAGTCGTTCGTCGATCCGACCACCCTGCACCTGCCGACCAACATGACCGGCGTGGTGGGGCCCAATGGCTGCGGCAAGTCGAACATCATCGACGCCGTGCGCTGGGTCATGGGCGAAAGTTCGGCCAGCCGCCTGCGCGGCGACTCGCTGACCGACGTGATCTTCTCCGGCTCCAACGCCCGCAAGCCGGTCTCGCAGGCCACCGTCGAGCTGATCTTCGACAACTCCGACCATACGATTTCCGGCGAATACGCCTCGTTCAACGAAATCTCGGTCAAGCGCACGGTCAGCCGCGACGGCACCAGCAACTACTATCTCAACGGCACCAAGTGCCGTCGCCGCGACATCACCGACCTGTTCCTCGGCACCGGCCTGGGCCCGCGCAGCTACTCGATCATCGAGCAGGGCATGATCAGCCAGATCATCGAGGCGCGCCCGGAAGACCTGCGCGTGTACCTGGAAGAGGCGGCCGGCATCTCCAAGTACAAGGAGCGCCGCAAGGAAACCGAGACCCGCATCCGCCATACCCGCGAGAACCTGGACCGGCTGGGCGACCTGCGCGACGAGATCAGCAAGCAGCTCGAGCACCTCAAGCGCCAGGCCCGGCAGGCCGAGCAGTACCAGGCCCTGCAGGAAGAGCGCCGGGTCAAGGACGCCGAGTGGAAGGCCCTGGAATTCCGTGGGCTCGACGGCCGCCTGTCGAAGCTGCGCGAAGGCCTGTCGCAGGAAGAGACCAAGCTGCAGCAGCTGATCGCAGACCAGCGCGATGCCGAGGCCCGCATCGAGACCTCGCGCGTGCGTCGCGAAGAGGCCGCCGATGCGCTCAATACCGCGCAGGCCGCGGTCTACCAGGTGGGCAGCACGCTGGCGCGCCTGGAACAGCAGATCCAGCACCAGCGCGAGCTGTCGCAGCGCCTGCACAAGGCGCGCGACGAGACCCGCCAGGCGTTGGCCGAACTGGGCCAGCACATCAGCGGCGACGAGGCCAAGCTGATGGTGCTGCGCGAGGCGGTGGAGGCCGCCGCCCCGCAGCTGGAGGAGCTGCAGGAAGAGAACGAGATCAAGCAGGAAAGCCTGCGCGAGGCCGAGGACCGGCTGGCCAGCTGGCAGCAGCGTTGGGAACAGCACACCTCGCAGAGTTCGGAAGCCTCGCGCGCCGGCGATGTCGAGCGTACCCGCGTGGACTACCTGGACAAGCAGGTCCTCGACGCCGACCGCCGCCGCGAAGCACTGGCCGCCGAGCGCGCCGGGCTGGACGTGGACGCGCTGGAAGAAGCCTTCGAGCAGCTGCATCTGCAGCACGACACGCAGAAGACCGCGCTGGACGAACTGGGCGAAGAGGTCGAACACCGCAAGCAGGGCGTGGCAGCCGTGCAGGAGCAGCAGCGCAACGGCCAGAACGAACTGGCCGAACTGCGCAAGCAGGCCAATGGGCTGCGCGGCCGCCTGGCATCGCTGGAAACCCTGCAGCAGGCCGCGCTCGGCCAGGAGCAGGGCGCCGCCGTGGCCTGGCTGAAGGCGCATGGACTGGATTCGGCGGCGCGTGTCGGCGAACGCCTTGATGTCGATGCTGGTTGGGAAAATGCGGTCGAAAGTGCGCTCGGCCAGTTGATCGAAGGCGTGCTGGTCGATGACCCGGACGGGCTGGTCGATGCGCTGGGTGAGCTGGGCGAAGGTCACATCGCGCTGGTTGCCGACGATGATGCGGACCTGAAGGTTGCCCCGACCTCGCTGGCGGCACGCGTGCGTGGCCCGGCCGCGATCCGTCGCCTGCTGGCGCACCTGCACGGTGCACGTGATCTGGCCGAGGCGAAGACGCTGCAGGCCAGCCTGCCCGAAGGCGATTCGATCATCACCCAGGGCGGCGAGCGCCTGGGCCAGGGCTGGCTGCGCGTTTCGCGCTCGGGTGCGGCCCAGCAGGGCGCATTGCTGCGCGAACGTGAGATCAACGAACTGCGCGAGCAGATCGAGCAACTGCAGGATCGCGAGGCTGAGCTGGAAGAGCAGCTGGCCGGCTTCCGCGAGCAGTTGCAGGCCGCCGAGCAGCAGCGCGAAGACGCACAACGCACGTTGTATCAGGCCCACCGTGCGGTGTCCGAGCTTGCCGGCCAGCTGCAGGGCCAGCAGGGCAAGGTGGAAGCCGCTCGTACCCGCATCGACCGCATCGAAGGTGAACTGAAGCAGCTGCAGGAAACGCTGGAAGCCAACAACGCGCAGGCGCGTGAAGCGCGCTCGCGGTTGGAGAATGCGGTCAGCAGCATGGGGGATCTGGAATCAACCCGGCAGCGCTTGGAGGGCGAACGCCGCCAGCTGACCGAGGCGCGCGACCTCGCCCGTGATGCTGCGCGTGCGGTGCGCGAACGCTCGCATTCGCTGGCGCTCACCCTGGAATCGCAGCGTGCGCAGCTGGCGTCACTGAGCCAGGCCCTGGAGCGCATGGGTACCCAGCGCGGGCAGCTGGATTCGCGCCTGGGTGAACTGCACTCGCAGCTGGATGAAGGTGATTCGCCGGTCGAATCGCTGCAGGCCGAGCACCAGAACGCACTGGAAGAACGGGTGCGTGCCGACCGCGTGCTGACCGAGGCGCGCACGCTGCTCGATGGCATCGACGCCGAGCTGCGCAACTATGAGCAGACCCGTCACCAGCGCGACGAGCAGGCGCTGGCCCAGCGCGAGCGTATTTCACAGCGCAAGCTGGACCAGCAGGCGCTGGTGCTCAGCGCGGACACCCTGCAGGGCGCGGTGGAAAAGGCCGGTTTCGTGCTGCAGGACGTACTCAATGCACTGCCCGAAGACGCCCGCCTGGGCGACTGGGAGCAGGCCGTGCACCAGATCGACGGCCGCATGCGCCGGCTGGAGCCGGTCAACCTGGCGGCCATCCACGAGTACGGCGAGGCCTCGCAGCGCTCGGAGTACCTGGATGCGCAGCATGTGGACCTGACCACCGCGCTGGAGACCCTGGAGGACGCCATCCGCAAGATCGACCGCGAGACCCGTGGCCGTTTCAAGGACACCTTCGACCGCGTCAACGCAGGTGTACAGGCGCTGTATCCGCGTCTGTTCGGTGGCGGCCATGCTTATCTGGAACTGACAGGTGAAGACCTGCTCGACACCGGTGTGACCATCATGGCGCGTCCCCCGGGCAAGCGTGTCTCCAGCATCTCGCTGCTGTCCGGTGGCGAGAAGGCGATGACCGCAGTGGCGTTGGTGTTTGCCATCTTCCAGCTGAACCCGGCGCCGTTCTGCCTGCTGGACGAGGTGGACGCGCCGCTGGACGAAGCCAACGTCGGCCGCCTGGCCAACATGGTGAAGGAAATGAGCGAGAAGGTGCAGTTCCTGTTCGTCAGCCACAACAAGGCCACGATGGAGGCCGCCCACCAGCTGTCGGGCGTGACCATGCGCGAGCCGGGCGTCAGCCGCCTGGTCAGCGTGGACCTGGAAGAAGCTGCGCGATTGGCGGGCGCGGCCTGACGTGCCATCCTAGTTACCTGAATGAACTAGCCGGAGAACCTATCGAATGTCCGACACGGCACTGTTGCGCATCGGCATCCTGGCCGCCGGCCTGCTGTTGATCGCCGCGATCTTCCTGTTTGGCCGTCCGAAGAAGAAGCCCCAGGGGCGCCGCGTGGAAAGCGCGGAGCCAAGCAGTGGCGAGCGTCGCGAGCCGGTGCTGGGCGAGGATGGTGTTGCGCTGGCTGATGGCCGGGTCGAACCGGGCATGGGCGGCGAAGGCGAGCAGGCCGAACTCGGCCTGGCCGACACCGACGCCGGGGCCAGCGACCTCGGCAAGCGCGCCACCCAGGACTTCGACAAGATCGTCTCGTTGTTCGTGGCCGCCCGCGCCGGCGAGCAGCTGCGCGGCGAGGACATCGTGGTCGCGGCCGAAAAGACCGGCCTGGTGTTTGGCCACATGAATGTCTTCCACCGCCTGGTGGAGGCCCATCCCGAGCGCGGCCCGATCTTCTCGATGGCCAGCATCATGAAACCGGGCAGCTTCGACATGGCCAACATCCGCGCCATGGAAACCCCGGCGATTGCCTTCTTCCTGACCCTGCCTGCGCCGCTGACCGCGCTGGACGCCTGGGAGAAGATGCTGCCGACCGTGCAGCGGATGGCCGAACTGCTGGATGGCGTGGTGCTGGATGACAGCCGCAATGCCCTGGGCCGCCAGCGCATCGCGCACATCCGCGATGAGCTGCGTGCCTACGACCGCCAGCACCAGGCACCGCCGCTGACCAAGACCCCGCGCTGGTGAGCGCCATGGCGTGCCGGCCAACGGTCGGCACCCACCGTCGGTCGTTGTTCGGTATCCCCGGGTAGATCCACGCCATGCGCGGATGGCGTTGTGTAGAGTCGAGCCATGCTCGACTGGGGCCTTCCCTACACATCTGACCGCATTCAAGCGATACCCGACTGGACCCGGTCCGGTAATGCTCAGGCATGCCCAGCCCACGTCTCCTGAAAGGTCGTTGGTCGCAATCCCGGAATGTCTACGCGATCACCACGATCACTCACCGCCGTCAGCGATTCTTCGATGACGCCGATCTGGCGGCACTCGCGGTGGCGACGCTGCAGCGCCTCCAGCAGGAGGGCCGATGTATCAACCTCGCTTGGGTGGTCATGCCGGACCACATTCATTGGTTGATGCAGCTTCGCGGAGGAACGCTTGCTGCTTCGGTGCAGATCATGAAATCCCGGTGCAGCAGGTTGTCAGGAACCGACGGGCCACTTTGGCAGCGGGGGTATTACGACCACGCTGTGCGATGTGATGAGTCCCTGCGGAGTCAAGCACTGTACATTGCCGCCAACCCTGTCCGTGCGGGCCTGGCGGAACAGTTGGGCGAGTACCCATTTGCGTGGTGCCGATGGTTTGATCGGG